>JBDTJK010000119.1:0-9187 GCA_039935875.1 Casimicrobiaceae bacterium | reverse complement strand
AGCCGCTGACGTTCACCCGCGACGACGACGTGCTCGACACGTGGTTCTCGTCGGCGCTGTGGGCCCACTCCACGCTTGGCTGGCCGCAGGATTCGCGCGAGCTGTCCGCGTTCCTGCCGACCTCGGTGCTGGTGACGGGCTTCGACATCATCTTCTTCTGGGTGGCGCGGATGATCATGATGACGACGTACTTCACCGGCAAGGTCCCGTTCCGCGACGTCTACATCAATGCCATCGTACGCGACGAGGAAGGGCAGAAGATGTCGAAGTCGAAGGGCAACGTCATCGATCCGATCGACCTGATCGATGGCATCACGCTCGACGACCTGGTGGTCAAGCGCACCGCCAACCTGATGGATCCGCGCCGCGAGGAGTCGATCGCGAAGCGCACGCGCAAGCAGTTTCCGGTCGGTATTCCGGCGTTCGGCGCCGATGCGCTGCGCTTCACGTTCGCTTCGCTGGCGACGTTCAATCGCACCCTCAATTTCGACCTCAACCGCTGCGACGGTTACCGCAATTTCTGCAACAAGCTGTGGAACGCGACGCGCTTCGTGCTGATGAACGTCGAACACCGCGATGTCGGCCTCGATGCGTCGCTGCCGAAAGGGCTTTCGTTCGTCGATCGCTGGCTGCTCGGCCGCCTGCAACAGGCGAAGCACGACATCGCCACGAACATCGAGGCGTACCGTTTCGATCTCGCGGCCAAGGCGCTCTACGAGTTCGTCTGGGACGAGTATTGCGACTGGTACGTCGAGCTGGCGAAGGTTCAACTCGCGCGTGCCGAGGAAGATGGCGACGAGGCGGCCGCGCGCGGCACGCGCTCGGTGCTGGTGCGCGAGTTGGAAGCCACGCTACGCCTCGCGCACCCCTTCATCCCGTTCATCAGCGAGGAGCTGTGGCAGGATGTCGCACCACTCGCAGGCAAGTCGGGCGCGACGATCCAGCTGCAGCCGTTTCCGCGCGCCGACTTCGATCGTGTCGACAACGTGGCCAATGCACGCATGGCATTGCTGAAGGAGATCGTCAGCGCCTGCCGCGCGCTGCGCGGCCAAATGAACCTGTCGCCTGCGCTGAAGGTCCCGCTGCTGCTGACCGGCGATCGCGCGGTCCTGGCAACGTTCGTTCCATACCTCACCGCGCTGTGCAGGCTGTCGTCTGCCGACATCGTCGACGAGCTGCCCGACACGGATGCGCCGGTGCAGATGGTCGGCGACACGCGCCTGATGCTGCGCATCGAAATCGACAAGGATGCCGAACGCGCGCGGCTGGGACGCGAGATCGCGCGCCACGAAGGCGAGGTCGCGAGGACGCAGGGCAAGCTGCGCAACGAGAGCTTCGTCGCGCGCGCCCCCGCCGAAGTCGTCGATCAGGAGCGTGCGCGCCTGGCGGCGTTTGAATCGACGCTGCAGAAGTTGCGTGAACAGGTTGCGCGGCTGGCGGACTGATTTGGCTGCGGATTGATTCGGATGACGGGTTGATTCGGTCGATGGCCCCACCCGGGCTTCGCGCTGATTCGATCGACGGATTGATTGTCGGCTGACGGATTGGCCGGACATCGGGCAACGTCCGATACCCCGGCGGCACGGCGTCTCGACATCCACGACTTCGCGCAGCGTATTTGGGCGACGTCCGATACCTGGGCGGCGCGGCACGCTCTGCCGCACGTTTGCGACGCCTGGTTCGTACGTCGCAATTGCGGACCGTGTAAAAAAACAACACGGTTGACGGGTACAACCACGTAAAATTTCGCATGGAACTACGGTTGCATGCGGGTTTCCGGCATGTACCTGCCGTTTTTGTTCATGACAATGTATTTCCGAGGCGGGGAACTGGCGGACGGGCTGTCGCGCCGGCCGTGCCCGATGCTAACGTCATATGCAGAAATCGAGCCATACGATGATCCGGCTTGCAGTCCGGCACCGCCAATAATCAACCCGATGTCGTGCAGTTCGAGCCGCAACGTTCCGCCAGGAGGACGAGGCTCGACAGGCGCGCGCCGGGCGCCTATCGGGGAAAAGAATCAGATGAATCGCATTCGCTCGCTGTCATTCGTGTCCAAGGCCAGCCGCGTGTTGGTGGCCTTCCTGGCGGGAATCGCAATCTATGCGACGCAATCCGCACCCGTGTTCGCCAATGCTGCGGTAGGCATGGCGTCGAAGTTTCCGCTCAGCACGACAGTCGGCGCGACCAATGTCGCGGCGTTTCTCGATTTCCAGAACACTTCCACGCCGGCGACACTGACGATCACCGTCAACTCTATCTCGCTCACCCCGAGCTGCGCCGCTTACACCGGACTCAGCTGCACCACGCCCGACAATGGCGTGTTCGCCGTGAGCTCGACGGGCACCGGCCGCACCGGCACTGCGTGCGCGGGCGTCTCTTTCACGTTCACGCCGCATTCAGGCTCGACCGAGGGGCAGCTCGACGTGACGCCGATGACGACGATCGCGCTCGGCGCGCCCGGTTCCCCCAACATGGGCGACGAATGCATCATCGATTTCACGTTCGACGTGCTGAAGGCGCCGGCGATCGACGCGCTAACCGATGGCACCCACCCGGGATTGCAGACGCTGCCGAGCGGCATCGTCCAAGGCACGGCGAGCGACTCGTCGTCGGCGCTGGGATTCGGCACGACGTTCATCACCGTCAACCCTGCGCTTCCGGCCATCGCCACCGTGGCGTCGGCCGGCGTGCTGGCAGGCAACGCGATCCACGACACGGCCACGCTGTCGGCCGGCGTCAATCCGACGGGCACGATCACCTTCAACCTGTACGGCCCCAGCGACGCCACGTGCTCGACATCGATCTTCTCGTCGGCGATTGCGGTCTCCGGCAACGGCAACTACGTGTCGGGAGCATTCACCGCAGCTGCCGCAGGGACCTATCGCTGGATCGCGTCCTATAGCGGCGACGGCAGCAATTCCGCCGTTGCCGGCACGTGCAACGCGGCCAACGAAAACGTGATTGTCTCTTCTGCCACGCCGACGATCTCGACCGTGGCCTCGGGGACGATCAAGCTGGGCGCGACGATCAGCGACACCGCGACACTGGCCGGCGGCAGCGCGCCGACGGGATCCATCACGTTCAACCTGTATGGGCCGGGCGACGCCACCTGCGCAGCAACGGCGGCGTTCACTTCGACCGTGGCCGTCAATGGCAACGGCAACTATCCATCTGCCTCGTTCACACCGACGGCGATCGGCACCTATCGCTGGGTCGCCTCGTACGGCGGAGATGCAAGCAATGGTGCGGTTGCCGGTGCTTGCGGCGACAGCAACGAAAGCGTCGTGGTCACCCAGGCGACGCCGGCGATCGCCACCGTCGCATCGGCCACCATCACCGTCGACGGCAGTGTTACCGATACCGCCGCGTTGTCCGGCACGGTGGCCGGCACCGGCTCGATCACGTTCGCGCTGTACGGCCCCAACGACGCGACCTGCGCCGCGACGCCTGCATTCACCTCGAATGCGATCGGCGTTAACGGCAATGGCAGCTACACGTCGGCGCCGGCGTTCACCCCGTCCACGGTCGGCACCTACCGCTGGCGCGCAAGCTATTCCGGCGACGCCAACAACCAGGCGGTTGCTGGAGATTGCAATGCGACGAACGAATCAGTCGTCGTATCGAAGGCAAGCCCAACCATCGCGACACTTGCATCGACCGGCGGCGCCGTTGGCACCACGCTGACGGACACTGCGACGCTCGCGGGCGGCAGCAACCCCGCTGGCACCATCACCTTCATACTGTACGGACCCAATGACGCGACCTGCACGACGGTCATCTTCACGTCGAGCGCGGTCACGGTAGCGGGCAATGGCGCGTATTCATCAGGCGGGTTCGCGCCGACGACTGCGGGTGACTATCGCTGGCGCGCGTTCTACAGCGGCGATGGCAACAACAGCGCTGCGGCGGGCGCGTGCAATGCAACCGGCGAGTCGGCGACCATCGACAAGTCTTCACCGGCGATCGCGACGGTCGCCAGCGCCGGCGGCGTCCTCGGCACGGCGACCCTCACCGACGTGGCGCAGTTGACGTCTGGCAGTAATCCGACGGGTACGATCACGTTCACGCTGTACGGTCCGAACGATGCGACCTGCACGACGGCGGTGTTCACGTCCAGCGCGGTCAGCGTATCGGGCAACGGCAGCTATACGTCGACCCCCGCGTTCACGCCGACGGCTATCGGCACGTACCGCTGGCGCGCGGCGTACAGCGGCGATGCCAACAACAATGCTATCTCCGGCGCATGCAACGCGACCAACGAATCGGCGCTCGTGACCCAGGCCGCGCCCGCAATCGTCACCGTGGCATCGGGTGGCGTGAAGCTCGGCAGCTCAGTGACCGACACCGCAACGTTGTCGTCGGGTGTCAACCCGACCGGCTCGATCACGTTCCGCGCCTATGGACCCAACGACACGACGTGCAGCACGGTGGTCTTCACGTCGAGCCCGGTTGCCGTCAGCGGCAATGGCAGCTACCCCTCCACGCCCGGCTTCACGCCGACGCTGGTCGGCACCTATCGCTGGATCGCCAGCTACGGCGGCGACGCCAACAACCTCGCGGTCGCAGGCGCGTGCAACGATGCCAACGAATCGGTGGTGATCAGCCAGGCGACGCCTGCGATCGCCACCACGGCATCGGCGGGCGGCGCGGTGGGCACGTCGATGACCGACAATGCGACGTTGTCGGGCGGCACCAGCCCGACCGGCTCGATCACGTTCCGCCTGTACGGCCCCAACGACGCGACGTGCGGCAATACGCCGGTGTTCACGTCCAGTGCGGTCACGGTCAACGGCAACGGTGGATACACGTCGACGCCTGCGTTCACCACCACGGCCACCGGAACCTATCGCTGGCGCGCGTCGTACAGCGGTGACTCGGGCAACGCCGCGGTTGCGGGTGCCTGCAACGATACGGGCGAGAACGTGACGATCGCGACCGTGACGCCGACGCTGGCGACGACCGCCTCGACAGGTGTCAAGCTCGGCAATCCGATCAGCGACACGGCGAATCTCGCCGGTGGACTCAACCCGACCGGCACGATCACGTTCCGCGCCTATGGCCCGAACGACGCGTCGTGCAGCACCGCGGTGTATACGTCGAGCGCGGTGACGGTGAGCGGCAATGCGAGCTACACGTCGACGCCGGCGTTCACGCCGACGGCAGTGGGCACGTATCGCTTCATCGCAACCTACAGCGGCGATGCCAACAACGCTTCGCTGGCGGGTGCGTGTGGCGACGCCGGCGAGTCGGTGGTCGTCTCGCAGGTGACACCGACGATCGTCACCTCCGCTGCAGCGGGCGGCTTGATCGGCGCCTCGCTGTCCGACCAGGCGACGTTGTCGGGCGGTGTCACGCCGACCGGTACGATCACGTTCACGCTGTATGGCCCGAACGACGCGAGCTGTTCGACGACGCCGGTGTTCACGTCTGCTGCAGTGACGGTCACCGGCAACGGCAGCTACCCGTCGGGATCGTTCGTGCCGACAACTGCGGGAACCTACCGCTGGCGTGCGGCCTACAGCGGCGACACGGCCAACGCGGCGGTTTCCGGCGCCTGCAACGACGCCAACGAATCGGCGACCATCACCGGTTCGTCACCGACGCTCGTCACGCAGACCTCCGCCAGCGTCGACCTGGGCTCGTCGATCCACGACACGGCCACGCTTGCGGGTGGTACGACTCCGACCGGCGCGATCGTGTTCAAGCTGTACGGACCCAACGACGCAACCTGCGGCAATCCGGCGATCTTCACCACGCAGACGACGATCAGCGGCAACGGCAGCTACCCGTCGCCGAACTTCACGCCGAACGCGATCGGAACCTACCGTTGGGTGGCGTCGTATGCGGGTGACGCCAACAACGTGGCGATTTCGGCGGCGTGCAACGATGCCAACGAGAATGTCGTCGTGAATACGCCGCCACCGCCGATGGTGCATAACGTGCCGACGCTGTCGCAGTGGACGTTGATGCTGCTGAGCCTGATGCTGGCAGCGGTTGCCTGCGCAGGCTTCGCTGTGCGCCGCCGCTAGCGGCAACGCACGACTCGCCGCCGGGCGGCGAGGGTTTTGACCGCACGTACGTTGGCAAGGGGGAGACGGCGTGCGGTGTATCGGTGCAAGGGTGACGCTGCGAGGGCAGCGTCACCCTTTGTTTTTTACGTGTCGCGGCCTGTAGCGTGCCGGCTATGCCGCGGGTAGCCTCGCTAGTCGACAGCCTCGTCAATCCACGCGCGCGAGACAGGCCGTTACTTCGGCGCGATCGTGGTAGAGCTGGCGCACGCGTAGCGTCGCGTCGATTGCCGCGCCCGACAAGCGATCCTCGATCGCGGCGGTGCAGCGCAGCACCTCGTCGTAGCGCTTTTTCATCGGCAGCTTGAGATTGAACAGCGCGCGCCGCGCGAGGCCGTCGGCCAGCCAGTCGGCCATCAGCGTGGCGATGCGCAACGGCTGGTCGACGATGTCGCAGGTGACCCAGTCCACTGCGCGCCGCGGGCGGAACTTGAAGCCATCGGCGCGCACGTGCGTGACCAGCGAATCGTCGGCGATGTCGCCACGCAGCGCACCGTTGTCCACTGCGGTCACGCGCAGGCCGCGATGCGCGAGCTGCCACGTCCATCCGCCGGGGGCGGCGCCGAGGTCGACCGCGTGCATGCCGGGCCGCAATGCCGACGCTTCGCCGTCGCCGAGGAACGTGACCAGCGCTTCGACGAGTTTCAGCGTCGAGCGCGACGGCGCCGAATGGGGCATGCGCAAGCGCGGTATGCCCATCGGCCAAGGCGATCCGCTTTCGCCGATGCTCGTGCCGACGTAGGCCGCCGCGCCGTCGGGCAGGAACACATGCAGGCGCTTGCGGTTGCGCGGCGCACGCGCATCCGCAGTGGCTGCCTGCAGCAATCCGCGGCGGCGCAGTTCACCTTCGATGCGCGCAGTGAGTGCGCGGGCCAGTGTCGACATCGCCTTGCCCTCGTTGGTGTCCGCAAATTCGACCCACAGCTCCGCCGCGGGGGTGGCCAGTGCCTCGATCGCGGCGACGATCGGTGTGACGCGGTCCACACCCGCACGCTGTCCCGCGGCGTGGCCGGCCGGGACGAGCGGATGCGGACCGCTGCCGACGAACATCGAGCGCGCGAAGATCGGCGGCACATCGATCAGCGCCTGGCGCCAGCGGCGCATGTCCAGCGCGGTGACGTCCGCCGCCACGTAAGCGGCATTGGCGATTGGCATGCAGTGCGCGCGGGCACCGGCGGCTTCCGCCACGCGCGTGACATCGACGGCGGTCTCGCCTTCGAATCCCGCGCGGCAGTGCGCGACGACGATCAACGGCGCTCGAGCCGTGGGTCCAGCGCGTCGCGCAGCGCGTCGCCGAGAAGGTTGAACGCGAGCACCGTGACGAAGATCGCGATCGCGGGGAAGATCGCCTCGTGCGGCGCAGTCAGCATGTCCGCGCGCGCCGCATCGAGCATCGCGCCCCATTCCGGCGTCGGCGGCTGCGCGCCCATGCCGAGGAACGACAAGCTGGCTGCGGTGATGATCGAGGTGCCGACGCGCAACGAAAAATAGACGATGACGGCCGGTATCGTGCCCGGGAATATATGTCGCGCGATGATGGTCCAGTCAGTGGCGCCGAGGCTGCGCACGGCCTCGATGAACGTCAGGTGCTTCAGCGCCAGCGTGTTGCCGCGCACCAGTCGCGCGAACGTCGGGATGCTGAATACCGCGACGGCGACGATCACGTTGGCCATCCCGCCGCCGAGGATGGCGACGATGCCGATCGCAAGCAGGATGCCGGGAAACGCGAATAGCACGTCGCAGATGCGCATGATGATGCGATCCGCCCAGCCTTCGTAATAGCCCGCGACAAGGCCCCCCAGCGTGCCCACGATCGCGCCGGCGGCGACCGACACGAAGCCCGCTGCAAGCGATATGCGCGCGCCCATCAGGATGCGGCTGAAGATGTCGCGACCGAGCGCGTCGACACCGAACCAGTGCAGGTGCGACGGCGGCGCATTGAGGAGGTCGTAGTCAAAGTAGGTTTCGGCGTCGAATGGGACGATCCACGGCGCGACGATCGCAACGACGACCAGCACGATCACGAACGCGGCGGCCACGACGCCCGTTTTCTGGCGCCGGAACTTGCGCCAGAACTCGCTCCATGGGGTGCGGACCTGCTCGCCGGCGAGTGTGTCGACGGCAGGTGCCTGGGGCAGGGCTGCGCTCATCGGTAGCGGATCGTCGGGTTGATGAACCCGTACAGCACGTCGACGACGAGGTTGATGACGATGAATTCGAGCGAAAACAACAGCACAAGCGCCTGGATCACCGGATAGTCGCGCATGTCGACCGCATCCACCAGCAGCCGGCCGAGACCCGGCCAGTTGAACACCTTTTCGACGACGATCGAGCCGCCCAGCAGGAAGCCGAATTGCAGACCCATCATCGTGACCACCGGGATCAGTGCATTGCGCAATGCATGGCGGATGACGATGCTGCGCTCGTCGAGCCCTTTCGAGCGCGCGGTGCGGATGTAGTCTTCGCCGAGGATGTCGACGAATGACGAGCGGGTGAAGCGCGCCATGATGGCGGCTACTGCGGCGCCGAGTGTCAGCGACGGGAGCACGTAGTTCTTCCACGTGTCGTCGCCGACGGTCGGCAGCCATCCCAGCTGCACCGAGAACACCTGCATCAGCACCATGCCCAGCGCGAATGCAGGAAACGAGATGCCGGACACCGCCAGCGTCATGCCGACGCGATCAGGCCATTGGTTGCGCCACACCGCGGAGACGACGCCGATCGCCATGCCCAGCGTCACCGACCACGCCATGCTCCACAGCGTCAGCCAGAACGTTGGCATGAAGCGCTCGGCGATTTCGGTGGCGACCGGACGCTTGCTGCGCAGCGACCGGCCGAAGTCCCAGTGCAGCGCGCCGCCGATGAAGCGCACGAACTGTTGCGCGAGCGGCTTGTCGAGCCCCAAGTCCTGGCGCACCAGCTGCACGGTTTCCGGCGTTGCCTCGGGTCCCGCGGCCAGCCGCGCGGGGTCGCCGGGCAGAAGGTGCACGAACAGGAACACCAGCAGGCCGACCAGCAGCAGCGTCGGTGCGAGGCCGAGCAGGCGCTTGACGATGTACTGGAGCATTGCCGCGCACCTGCCGCTGTCGAAGGATGCCTACTGCTTGAGGTCGGCT
>JBDTJK010000118.1:0-2847 GCA_039935875.1 Casimicrobiaceae bacterium | reverse complement strand
CGCCGCTGCTTTATCGCGAAGTCCCGTTCGATCCAAGCGCGTTGGCGCCGGTCAGTCTGCTGGCGCTTGCCGCGAACGTTATCTGCGTGAATGCGGAACTCCCTGCGAGGAACCTGAAAGACCTCATCGCGCTCGCCAAGGCCCAGCCCGGCAAGCTTCGCTACGGCTCTTCAGGCCGCGGCAGTTCGTCGTTCCTCACGCTCGAGCTGTTCAAGTCGCTCGCCGGAGTGGACATCGAAGAGGTGCCGTACAAGTCGACTTCCCAAGCCATTACGGAGACCATGGGCGGCCTGATCGACATCTACCCGCCCAACATCGTTTCGGCCATCTCGATGCTGAAGAGCGGGCGCATTCGTGCACTCGCGGTCACCAGCGCCAAGCGTTCGTCGGCGTTGCCGGATGTTCCGGCGGTTGGCGAATTCGTGCCGGGCTATGACGCGACGACAGGCATCTACGGTGTGCTCGTGCCCGCCAAAACGCCCAAAACCATCGTCGATCGCCTGCAGAAGGCGATCGCCGAGGTCTCCAAGGACCCAACTTACCGTGACAAGATTGAGGCCGAAGGTGGCGAAGTGGTGGGTAGCACCGCAGTGGAGTACGCGACATATCTCGCGCGCGAGCGCGACAAGTGGGCTGGCCTCTTCGCGAAGCTCGGGATCAAGCCCCAGTAGCCGCGATCGCGAGGACATTGACTCGAGACGAATTTCGCCGCGTGCACGCTCCTGCGTATGTTCGCCCAAGCGGCTACACAAGGCCTTACAGGATCACGTGCTGCGCAAGTCGGTGTCCACACTCCCGCTGACACGTGCCCGGACTACGATCTGTGAAGCGTCAAGAGGTTATTGCAGGATTTCTTGAATCTGGATATGGGTGCACTCCCTCCGATGCTCTGGTGCGGGCTATGCCAGTTATAGTGGTGGATTGAGGCGTCGAGCTGATCTGTGCGATGCGAGGAGTTTTGATAGACGAAGCCGTAGGCGCACTCTCGCAGCGCCGACTGGTTGAAGCGCTCGGCGTTGCCATTAGTTTGCGGGCGATAGGGCGAGGAAGCGATGTTTAATGCTCAAGTCGCGGCAGGCTTGGGCGAAGTCGTTGGAGCGAAACGCGGAACCATCGTCGGTCAGCAGCCCTTTGACCTAGACGCCGAGCGAGCGGTAGTAAGCCACCGCGTGACGCAGGAATTGCACGGCACTGACCTTGCCTTCATCGGGATACATATCAGTGAAGCCGATTCGCGCATGATCATCGATTGCCACGAACAGAAACGCGCAGCCCGCACCATCCGCAATATCGCGGCGATTGCCCATCAAGCGGCGGCTGGGCCGCACGATGCGTCCCAGCTTCTTGTTGATCGATCCGACGCGCAAGCTTGTCGAACCGTCGGCGGCACTGCAGTCGTTGACATCGACCCACGCCACCTGATGCGCGAAATTCGCCGCACGCACACGACGCGCAGTCGAAGTTCGGCCCTCCCAATATTACGAGATCATTGAACATGCAACGCCAACCTGAAAATCCAGGCACCGAAGTCATTGCACCGACCCCGATTGAGACGCTGGTCGCGGGTGCCCGCGCGGCGCAACGCCGCTTCGAAACGTGGACGCAGGAACAGGTCGACCTGGCCGTCCTGGCCGCGGGCTGGGCTATCATGGAGCCGCGGCGCAACCGTGAGCTGGCGGAGCTCTCCGTGTCCGCCACCGGCATCGGCAATGTCGAAGACAAGGTTCGAAAGAACCACCGCAAGACGCTCGGCCTGCTGCGCGACCTACGGGGCGCGCGCTCTGTCGGCGTGATCGCAGAAGACCGGGCGCGCGGCCTGATCGAGATCGCGCGACCAGTCGGTGTCGTCTGCGCGGTCACGCCATCGACTAACCCCGGCGCCACTCCCGCCAACAATATTATCAATGCACTCAAGACCCGCAACGCGGTCATCGTCGCACCGTCGCCGAAGGGCTGGTCGACCTGTGCCCGATTGATCGAATTCATCCACGTTCAGCTCGAACGCATCGGCATGGAGCACGACGTCGCGCATGACCTGGTGCAACTGCTACCTGCGCCGGTCAACAAGCATTCGACTGCCGAGCTGATGCGGCTTTCGGACTTGGTGGTCGCGACCGGCTCGCAGTCCAACGTTCGCGCCGCCTATGCGAGTGGCACACCGGCCTTCGGTGTCGGGGCCGGCAATGTGGCGGGCATCGTCGACGAGACCGCCGACATCGCGTCGGCCGCCGAACACATCGTGCGCTCGAAGACCTTCGACAACGCAACCAGCTGCTCGTCAGAGAACAGCCTGGTGATCGTCGATGCCGCGCGCGATGCAATGATTGCCGCGCTCGAAGCGCACGGCGCGGTGCTGCTAGACACCACACAAAAGGCTGAGTTGCAAACATTGATGTGGGAGGGCGGCAAGCTCGCCGCGACCACCACCGGCAAGTCGGCGCGGACGATCGCCGAGCTGGCTGCCGCGCATGTACACCGGCGAGATGCAGCCGTCGCGACCAGATGGGCTGCAATCGCCGCACGCGATCCGTGCGTGTTGATGGTCGCAGAAGACGGCTTCGGACCCGCACATCCGTTTTCCGGTGAAAAGCTGAGCCCGGTGCTGGCGCTCTACGCCGCGCGTGATTTTGCCGACGCCAGCGCTATCGTCGAGCGCATCTACGCCTATCAGGGAGCTGGCCATTCTGTCGGGCTGCATAGCGCCTTTGCCGAACGAGCGCTACAGCTTGGCCTGCGCTTGCCGGTGTCGCGGGTGATCCTGAATCAATCGCACGCCATCGCGACCGGCGGCAGCTTCGACAACGGTCTACCGTTTTCGCTGTCGATGGGCTGCGGCACCTGGGGCAA
>JBDTJK010000117.1:0-4015 GCA_039935875.1 Casimicrobiaceae bacterium | reverse complement strand
CGCTGGTCAACGCCGAGCAGAACGGCATCGTGTTCCTCGACGAGATCGACAAGATCGCATCGCGCTCGGAGATGCATGGCGCCGACGTTTCGCGCCAGGGCGTGCAGCGCGACCTGCTGCCGCTGGTTGAGGGCACCTCGGTGACCACCAAGCACGGGCCGATCCGCACCGACCATGTGCTGTTCATCGCGTCGGGGGCATTCCACCTGTCGAAGCCTTCGGACCTGATCCCCGAGCTGCAGGGCCGCTTCCCGATCCGGGTCGAGCTCGATTCGCTGTCGGTCGCGGACTTCGAGCAGATCCTGACCGCCACCGACGCATGCCTGACACGCCAGTACGCAGCGTTGCTGCGCACCGAGAACGTCGATATCGCATTCGCCGACGACGGCATCAGGCGCCTTGCCGAAATTGCGTTCAGCGTCAACGAAAGGCAGGAGAACATCGGCGCGCGCAGGTTGTACACCGTGATGGAGCGCCTGCTCGACGACGTGTCGTTCAACGCCACGCGCTACGACCGGCAGACGGTGGAAATCGACGCCGCCTATGTCGACGAGCGGCTCGCCGGCATCGCCGGCGACGACAACCTGTCGCGGTACATCCTGTGATCGAACGGCTGGCCGGCATCATCCTGCCGGTGTTCGCCGTGGTGGCACTGGGTTACCTGTGGGGCCGGCGCAACAGGCCCGACATGTTGACGGTCAATCGCCTCAGCATGAACGTGCTCGGACCCGCGCTGATCTTCTCCGCGCTCGCGAGCCGCGATTTCGACCTGCATGGGTCGCGCGTGCTGATGCTCGCCAGCGTCGGCGTGGTGCTCGGCTCGGGACTCATCGCATGGCCGATCGCACGCCTGCTGCGCGAGGACATCCGCACGTTCCTGCCGCCGGCGATGTTCAACAACTGCGGCAACATCGGCTTGCCGCTGGCTGCCCTGGCATTCGGCGCCTCCGGATTCTCGTCGATGGTGGCGCTGTTCACGATCTCGAACCTGCTGCACTTCACCGTTGGCGTGTGGATGGTCGACCATCACGCGCGCATCGGCAAGCTGCTGCGTACGCCGATGGTCCTGGCGACTGCCGCGGGCTTCGCGTTCGCACTGGTTCACCCGCCGATGCCGGAGTGGCTCGCGGTCGCGATCAAGATGGTGGGCGACGCGCTGGTACCGTTGATGCTGATCTCGCTCGGCGTACGCCTGACCAATCTTGCACGCGGCGACGCGCGAATCGGCACGATAGGTGGCGCGACATGCGCAATCAGCGGGCTCGTGATGGCGGCGCTGCTCATACCGCCACTGGGGCTCGACCACCAGCAGGCAGGCCTCTTGTTCCTGTTCGGCTGCCTGCCGCCGGCGGTGCTCAATTTCATGGTTGCCGAGCAGTTCGGCCAGCAGCCGTCGCGGGTGGCGTCGATCGTGCTGATTGGCAACCTGCTGTCGCTGGTGTTCGTGCCGATCGGCGTCTTGCTCGCGCTGCGCTGACGCCGCGGGCTTCAGGCGGCACGCTTGAACGTCGCCAGCACCGCTCCCGCCGTGATGAACAGCCCGCCGAATGTGCGGTTGAGCCAGCGCCCGTGTTGTTCGCCCTTCAGCAAAGCCAGCACGCGCGCCGCGAAAGCGGTGTATCCGCTCATCACCACCGCGTCGGTGACGAACAGCGTTGCACCGCAGATGGCGTACTGCAGCAGCTGCGGACGCAACGGGTCGATGAACTGCGGCACTACGGCGAGCATGAACAGGATTCCCTTCGGATTGGTCGCGTTGACCATGAAACCGCGCAGCATAAGGTGGCGCGGCGTTGCTCCGCCACTGTCGGTGCTTGCGGTGGACAGCGGTTGCGGCGGTGCGCGCCACTGTACGATTCCAAGGTATACGAGATAGATCGCGCCGATCCACTTGACCGCAGTGAACGCCGACGACGACGACGCGAGTACCGCGCCGAGCCCGCCAGCCACCACCAGCAGCACCGCCTGGACGCCCAGTTGCAGTCCGACGATATTCCACAGCGCGCGGCGATACCCATGGCGGATGCCGGCAGCCATGCACGAAACCGCGCCCGCGCCCGGCGACAGGCTGATCAGCCACGCGGCGACGAGAAATGCGATCCAGGTGTGCAGCGACATCGGCGCCTGCGCGAGGCATGTAGGATTGTCGACTCTAACATCGTGCGTGCGGCGCCGTGATACGCAGGCGGCACGAACATTCGCCACTCGCCGCTTGCCATTGAATGAACGGTAGAATCAACCCATTCCCCGGTGCCGGCAACCTTTCCACTGCGCGACTGCGCCGGCGTGCGCACGCGGTGGTAAACGGCGGACTGAGGCATGCACAGCTGCGCGCGGAGGTTCTCCCCATGATCGTCGAACGTCGCCATCGCCAGCTGCTGGCGCGTGCGGTGCTGTGCACGCTGGCATTCGCGGTCTGCGCATGCACGCGCCAGCTGCCTCCGGGCTACCAGGGTTATGTCGAAGGCGAGTTCGTCTACGTCGGCGCGGCCGTTGCCGGGCGCGTCGACTCCCTGGCCGTAAAGCGCGGCGACAACGTCGCGGCAGGAACACCGTTGTTCGTACTCGAGTCCGACAATGAGTCGGCGCTGCGCGCGCAAGTCGAGGCGCAGCTCAAAGCCGCGCAGGCGACACTCGCGGACCTGCAGGCTGGCAAGCGCTCGCCCGAGATCGACGTAACGCGTGCGCAGCTCGTCGAAGCGCAGGCGGCGGAACGCAAGTCAGCGCTCGAGCTTGCGCGCAACGAGGCGCAGTACCCGATCGGCGGCATTTCGCGCGCGCAACTCGACGACAGCCGCGCGCTGCATGACGCCGACGTCGCACGCATTCGCCAGATCGACAGCCAGGTGAAGGTGGCGACATTGCCGAGCCGCGACCAGCAGATCCGCGCGCAGGCATCGCAGGTCACCGCGGCACAGGCGGTCGTCGCGCAAGCGGACTGGCGACAGCGGCAAACCCGCGTCGACGCGACGCGCAGCGGCGTGGTGCAGGACACGCTGTACCAGCCCGGCGAATACGCGAACGCGGGCGCACCGGTGGTGAAGATGCTGCCGCCGGAAAACGTCAAGGTGCGCTTTTTCGTGCCGGAGGCAAGCGTGGGCACGATCTCCATTGGTGGCGCGGCGACGATCCACTGCGACGGCTGCGCGGCCGCGATCCCCGCGGCGGTGACCTGGGTTTCCGCCGAGGCGGAGTTCACGCCGCCGATCATCTACAGCAACGAGACGCGTTCGAAGCTCGTGTTCATGGTCGAGGCGAGGCCCGCCGCGGCGGACGCGCCGCGGCTGCGTCCGGGACAGCCGGTCAGCGTCACGCTGCCATGACCGCGGCCGCGGCCATCGTCCCCGATGCGGTGGAGGCCCGCGCTTCTCCGCAGGCACCCGCGATCGACGTGCACGACCTGCACAAGCGCTTTGGCGGCAAGGAAGTGGTCAACGGCTTGTCGATTGTCGTGCAGCGCGGCGAGATCTTCGGCTTCCTCGGGCCCAATGGCAGCGGCAAGACGACGTCGATCCGCATGATGTGCGGCCTGCTGACGCCGGATGCCGGCAGCGGCAGCTGCCTCGGCTACGACATCCGTACCGAGGCCGCGCAGATCAAGCGCCATGTCGGCTACATGACGCAACGCTTCTCGTTCTGGGAAGACCTGACGATCCGCGAGAATCTCGACTTCATCGCGCGCGTGTTCGAGATGCGCGATCGCAAGCGGGTTGTCGACGGCGCGCTGGCGGGGCTCGGCCTTGCCGCGCGCGCCGACCAGCTGACCGGCGAGCTTTCCGGTGGGTGGAAGCAGCGTCTGGCACTCGCGGCGTGCATGCTGCATCAACCGCAACTGCTGCTGCTCGACGAGCCGACCGCGGGTGTCGATCCCAACGCGCGGCGCGAATTCTGGGAGGAGCTGCACAACCTCGCGGCAAAGGGCATTTCGGTGCTCGTCAGCACCCATTACATGGACGAAGCCGAGCGCTGCCACAAGCTCGCCTACATCGCCAACGGCCGCCTGCTGGCGCAGGGA
>JBDTJK010000116.1:0-7777 GCA_039935875.1 Casimicrobiaceae bacterium | reverse complement strand
GCGTTTCTTGGGCGCCGGGGCCGAAGCCGTCGGAGCCATCATCGACATCATGTCTGCCAACATTGCGGTTTCTCCTGTCTGAGTTGCCGGAACTGTTATGTACTTCTCGTTTTGCAGGCATTCGACGCGTCGTTCGCCGATTTCAAAACAGTTGGCTACTTGACAAAACCATTGACACCTGCTGGCTGCATTCTAGCCAGATTTCAACTATTTGCAACATTTCGAACGTTGTTGTATGGCGCGAAAAGCGGAGTGTTGCGATTTCGCACACGGCATCGCGCGCATTATTGCCACGCATTCGTCGCGGATTTCGTGCGTCAACGCGCCAACGTCCGTTCGCTCGCGTAGAGATCCTCGATGCGCTCGCGTGCGCGAATCACCTGCACGTTTTCACCGTCCACCATCACTTCGCATGCGCGCGGACGCGTGTTGTAGTTGGAGCTCATCGCCATCGCGTAGGCGCCGGCCGTGCGGATCGCGAGCAGGTCGCCGGACGCCAGCGCGAGCTGCCGCGAGCGCGCGAGGAAATCGGCGCTTTCGCATACCGGGCCGACGATTTCCCAGGCTTCTGCCGGCGTATCGCGCGGATGCACCGGATCCACGGCGTGCCACGCGTCGTACAGCGCGGGGCGCAACAGGTCGTTCATCGCGGCGTCGACAATTGCAAAGTTGAGCGCCGATCCGGGCTTCAGGTATTCGACGCGAGTCAGCAGCACGCCGGCTTCGGCCACCAGCAATCGGCCCGGCTCGAACAACAGCCGCTGCGAACGCGCGCCAAGCGCGCTGCGCACCGCTGCCGCGTAGTCGTCCACGCCGATCACCGACTCGTCGCGGTAGCGCACGCCGAGGCCGCCTCCCAGATCGACATGCGACAGCGCTATCCCCTCGTGTGCGAGCAAGTCGACCAGCTCGAACACGCGCGCCGCCGCTTCCACGCAAGCGCCGAGATCGGTGATCTGCGAGCCTATGTGGCAGTCGATGCCGGTGATTTCGAGCGAGGGCAGCGCCGCTGCCCGCCGGTACAGCGCAAGGGCATCGAGGTGCGCGATACCGAACTTGCTGCTCTTGAGCCCGGTGGCGATGTACGGATGGGTGCCCGCGTCGACGTCGGGATTGACGCGCACGCTGATGCGCGCGCGGCGCCCGTTGCGCGCGGCAATCCCGGCCACCCGCTCGAGCTCGGCAGCCGATTCGACGTTGAAGCACAGGATGTCGGCGGCGATCGCGGCCCCGATGTCCGCGGCCGATTTGCCGACTCCCGAGAACACGACGCGCGCCGGATCACCGCCGGCGGCCAGCACGCGCGAGAGCTCGCCTCCCGAGACCACGTCGAAGCCGCAACCCATCCGCGCGAAGAGGTCGAGCACGGCAAGATTCGAATTGGCCTTTACCGCGTAGCAGACGAGGTGCGGGAGCGCGCCGAATGCGCCGTCGAAGCGGCGGAACGCGCTCTCGAGCATCGCGCGCGAATAGACATAGGTGGGGGTGCCGTGGCGTTGCGCGAGCGCCGTGAGCGGCACGTCTTCGGCGTGCAGCTCGCCGTTGCGATAACTGAACGTGCTCAATCGGAGGGTGACGACGCCGATGGCAATTCGACGCCTGGCGGCGGCGGCGGCGCAGCCTTGCCCGGTGGCGCCTTCAACGGCCCCTTGATGCCACAGCCACCGATGGCGAGCATGACTGCGGCTGCGATTACCGCGCGCCGCGCGACAGCGCTCATTTGACGTAACATCATTCGCTGATGCTACCACCGCAGGTACCCGTGAACACCGATACGCTATTCATCGCAGCCACCGATCGCGTGCTCGCGCAGATCGGCGAGGCGCTCGACGCCGCACTGGCAAGCAGCGACGCCGATGTGGACTGGACCATCAACGAGGGGATCCTCGAAATCGAATGCGACGACGGCAGCAAGGTGATCGTCAACCGCCATGCGCCCAGCCGCGAAGTGTGGGTTGCCGCGCGCAGTGGCGGCTTCCACTTCCGCGCGCACGAGGGGGCGTGGCTCGGTACGCGTGATGCGCGCGAGCTCGGGGTTGCGCTCGCGCAGATCCTCGCCGAGCAGGCGCGGCTGGAGGTCAGCCTGCCACCGTTGCGCGCAGCGTAGACGAGCAGCCTCGAATGCCGGGGCCCTGTGTGCCGCAGGTCCGCTCGCGCGACCCCGACCGGGCCACGTCATGCTGAGAGCAATGCCGTCCATTACTCCAGCGCGCGCCGCCGCAGGCCGTGACCGGGCATCAGCCGTTCCACCACTGCCCAGAATCGCGGCGAGTGGTTGAGCTCGAGCAGGTGCGCGACTTCGTGCGCGACCACATAGTCGGCCAACTCGTCGGGCAGCTGTACCAGCCGCCAGTTGAGGCGAATTTCCCCGCGCTGGTTGCAGCTCCCCCATTCGCTCTTGGCGTTCGACAGCTTGACCGGTGGCGTCTGCGGCGCCACTTCGCGCGCGAACAGCGTCACGCGCGGCGCCAGCAGGCGCAACGCCTCATCCTTCAGCCAGTGGGTGACGAAGGTCGAGACCTTGCGTTCGTCCTGTGTCGCCGGATGCAGCACGGTGAGATCGAACATGTCGTGGCGGATCGCCTTCTTGCGTGCGGGGAACAGCGCCAGCGACAGTTCGGCCCCGCGGTAGTAGATCGGAGCACCGGTTTTCCATTCGCGCGGGAAAACGTCGCGCCGGCGCGTGCGCCATTCGTCGAGTGTGCGCAGTATCCAGCCGCTGCGCTCGGCCAACGCGGACTCGATCTCGCCCAGGCTGACCCAGCGCGGCGCGCGCACGGTGAGGCCGTCGAGGTCGACCTGCATGCCGATCGTGCGCCGGCGCGCGCGCACCAGCCGGTAGTCGATGTTGCGACCACCCAGCACGATTCGCCGCAGCTTGCCACCTGCAACTGATTCGTCGGGGGTCAGCGCCGCGCGCAGCAGCGGGTTCATGTGCCCGGAACCCCGATGCGCGCGACTTCGTTGTCGATCCACTCCTCGACTTCGCGCGTCAGCGTTGCCACGTCGCGGCCCTCGGGCGCGATCGGCGCGCCGATCGACATCGTGATGACGCCGGGGTGCTTGCCGAGGATGCCCTTAGGCCACAGGTAGCCGGCGTTGTGCGCGACGGGAATCATCGGAGTGTCCAGCGCGCTGGCAAGGCGCGCGCCACCGGTCTTGAAGCGCGCGCGGCTGCCCGCGGGAATGCGCGTGCCCTCCGGATAGACGACGACCCAGAATCCCTGCGCGAAGCGCGTGCGGCTCTGCTCGACCATTTGGCCCATCGCGTCGCGTCCGGCCTTGCGGTCGATGGTGATCGGCGATGCCAGCGCGAATCCCCAGCCGAAAAACGGAATCGACAGCAGTTCCTTCTTGGCAACGAACGCGAGCGGTGGAAAGTACAGGTTCAGCGACAGCGTTTCCCATGTCGAACTGTGCTTCGACATCACGATGTGGGGGGTGGACGGCACGTTGTGCAATCCTTCGATTCGCCAGCGTATGCCGCAGATCCAGCGCGCTCCGAGGAGATTGGCCGTGCACCAGCTCTTCGCCAAACTGTAGCGCGCGATGCGTGGCAGCCAGCAGGTGGCGAGCATCAGTGCCGCATACAGCGGCGTTACGACAAGCTGGAACAGCAGGAACAGCAGCGACCGCGGCGTGGACATCGGGTCAGGTGTCCGGCTCGCCGCTGACCAGCGTCGCCGCCGCGAATGCGAGATCGGGGAAGATCACGGTACCGGCAGGCAGGCCGCCTTCGCGCAGCGTTTTCTCACCCTTTCCGGTCAGCACCAGCATCGGCTGCGCACCCACCGATGCGGCAGCCTGCAAATCCCGCAATGCGTCTCCCAGCGCAGGCACGCCGGCGAGGTCGACTGCGAAGCGGCGGCCGATTTCCTGCAGCATGCCTGCGCGCGGCTTGCGGCACTCGCATTGCGCGTCGCTCGCGTGCGGGCAGAAGAACACGGCGTCGATGCGACCGCCGACCTGCGCCAGTGCGCGATGCATCTTGTTGTGGATCGCGTTCAGCGTGCCGATGTCAAACAGCCCGCGGCCGATGCCGGACTGGTTGGTCGCGACCACCACGCGAAATCCCGCCTGGTTGAGCCGCGCGATCGCCTCGAGGCTGCCCGGGATCGGGACCCATTCCTCGGGCGACTTGATGAATGCGTCGCTGTCGTGGTTGATCACGCCATCGCGATCGAGCACCACCAGTCGCTGCTGGCGGCTCGCCGTGACGGCATCGGAGTTGAATGGGACCACGGGCGCAAGTTTAAACGCGACGGGTGCCGGCGAGAATGGAAATGATGGCCGCAACCGCCGCGATCATGTCTCGGCGTGTCGTTGCTGCAACGAACAGCGGCGCCAACTAGTCGAGCTTGCCGATGTCGGCTACGCGGTTCATCGTCGCCGCGACGGAATGCAGCAGTCTGAGGCGATTCGCGCGCAGCGCCGGATCGTCTGCCATCACCATCACTTCGGCGAAGAACGCATCCACTGCGTCGCGAGCCCCTGCAAGCGCAACCAGCGCGCCCGTCCAGTCGCCGCTGGCTGTCTTGCAGTCGACATCGTCGGCCAACGCGGCAAACGTGCTCACCAGCGCGCTTTCTGCACCCGGGGCGAGCAGCGAGCGATCGACGTCCATCGGCACCCTGGACCCGTAGCTGACGACGACGCCTGCCTTGCGCAGGATGTTGACGATGCGCTTGTTGGCGGCCGCCAGCGCCGGCGCTTCCGGCAGCGCCTCGAACGCGCGTATCGCCACCAACTGCTCCGGTATCAGGTAGTACGCGGCCGGCACGCCGTCGACCACCGCCGAGACCTGGTTGGCCGAGTAGCCGAGCTCGCGCAGGTAGCCGCGCAGCCGCTCGTTGAGGAAATGCAGCAAGTCCGTGGCTGCATCGGGTCCGGCGAGCGTCCCAAACGACTTGAACGCAGCATCCACCAGCGGTGCGATCTGCGTCGGAATGCGTTTCTCGATCAATATGCGGATGACACCCAGCGCGGCGCGGCGCAATCCGTACGGATCCTTGTCGCCGGTCGGCGCATGGCCAAGCGCGAACATTCCCGCCAACGCCTCCAGCTTGTCCGCCAGCGCGATGGCTTGCGCAACCGGTGAATCCGGCAGCGAATCGCCAGAAAAGCGCGGCGAATAGTGTTGCGCGATGGCATCGGCGACCACGCTGTTCTCGCCGTCGTGCAACGCGTAGTAACGTCCCATCGTCCCCTGCAATTCGGGAAACTCACCCACCATGTCGGTGACGAGATCGGCCTTGGCCAGCTCGGCGGCGCGCACCGCCAGCGCAACGTCGGCGCCGACCAGTGGCGCAATCGAGCGCACGATCGCGCACAGTCGATTAACGCGCGTTCCCTGGCTGCCGAGCTTGTTGTGATAGACGACGTGATCGAGCCTGGCGAGGCGTGACGCGAGGGTTTCCCGCCGGTCATAGTCGTAGAAGAACTTGGCATCCGCCAGTCGCGCGCGCAGCACGCGCTCATTGCCGTGCACGATCGCGCGCGGATCGCTGGTCAGGATGTTCGACACCAGCAGGAAGCGATTGGTCAGCTTGCCGTCGGCGTCGGCAAGCGCGAAATACTTCTGGTTGCGCTGCATCGTCAGGATCAGACACTCCTGCGGTACATCGAGGAACGCCCCATCGAACGATCCTTCGTAGACCGCGGGCGATTCGACCAGCGCAGTCACCTCGTCGAGCAGCGCGTCTGGCATCAGCACGCTGGCGCCCCCGGCGGCACCCGCCAGGCCTGCTGCGATCGCGTCGCGGCGCTTCGCGAACGAAGGCATCACCTTGCCCTCGGCCTCGAGCAGCGGCGCATACGCGTCGGCGGTGGGGACGTCGAGGTCGCCGCGGCTTGCGAAGCGGTGTCCGCTGGTGGTGCGGCCGGCGGCCAGATGCAACGCATGCAGCGGCACGATGTCGGCACCGTGCAGCACGACCAGGCGATGCGCGGGCCGCACGAAGCGCACGTCGTTATAGTAGCCGCCCTCGCCCGCGTAGCCCATCATCCTGGGTATCGGCAACCGTGCAAGGGTCTCGTCCAGCGACGCTTGCAGCGCGTCCTGCAGCGACGCTCCGCTGGCGACGCTGCGCAGATAGACGTAGTCGGCCTTGCCGTCGGATTGCACGTAGATGCGATCTTCGCCTCGCTGCGCGTCGAGTGTCGGCGTGGCGAGCGCTTCGCGCCCGAGTCCGGCGAGCTTCTTGCGCAATGCCTGGCTGACTTGCCCGCCGGCGTCCAGCGCGATCCGGACCGGCAGCAGCTTGTCGATTCGCTCCGCTGCGGGGGCGGCGCCACGCACCTCGGTGATCGTCACGGCGAGCCGGCGCGGGGTGGCAAATCCTGTCGCGTGCGACGCTGGCGACAGGAAGTGGCGCTCGCGCAGCGCGGATTCGATGCCGTCCGCGAACGCGGCGCCAAGTCGCTTCAGCGCAGCGGGAGGAAGTTCCTCGGTGACGAGCTCGACCAGCAGTGTCGGCTGGGCACTCACGCGGCCACCTTGCGCTGCGCCGCCGGCAGCATCGGAAAGCCAAGTGCTTCGCGTGCGTCGACATACGCTTGCGCCACGGACCGCGACAGGTTGCGGATGCGCCCGATGTAGGCGGCGCGCTCGGTGACCGAAATGGCGCCGCGCGCGTCGAGCAGGTTGAACGTGTGCCCTGCCTTGAGGATCATTTCGTAACCGGGCAGCGGCAGCCGCGCTGCGAGCAGGCGCGCGGCCTCGCCTTCGAACAGGTTGAATTGCGCGAAAAGTTTGTCCACATCCGACGCTTCGAACGCGAATCGCGACTGCTCGATCTCGTTCTGCAGGAACACATCGCCATAGGTCATCTGCGCGGTGTAGGCAAGCGCGTAGACTGATTCGACGTTCTGCAGGTACATCGACAGGCGCTCGAGGCCGTAGGTGATCTCCCCGGTGATCGGATTGCAGTCGAGGCCGCCAACCTGCTGGAAATAGGTGAACTGGGTGATCTCCATGCCGTTCAGCCACACTTCCCAGCCGAGGCCCCACGCGCCCAGTGTCGGATTCTCCCAGTCGTCCTCGACGAAGCGAACGTCATTCGTCTTGAGGTCGAGCTCGAGCGCCTCCAGGGAGCCGAGGTAGAGATCGACGATGTTGGACGGCGAAGGCTTCAGCACGACCTGGAACTGGTGGTGCTGGAACAGGCGATTCGGGTTTTCCCCGTAGCGGCCGTCCTTGGGGCGCCGTGACGGCTGCACGTACGCGGCGCGCCACGGCTCCGGCCCGAGCGCGCGCAGGAATGTCGCGGTATGCGACGTGCCGGCACCCACTTCCATGTCGTACGGCTGCAGCAGCGCGCAGCCGTGCTGGCCCCAATAGTCCTGCAGCCGCAGGATCACATCCTGGAAAGTGATCATCTTTGGGTGCGCGCGTCCTGTTGTGCGCTGGCCATTGCGCTAGCGAATGCTGATTTTAACGGTTGCCGCCGGCAAACGCGTCATCGGCGGCGCTTGGCCATCAGCGCTGCCGCCAAAAGCACCGCGGTGAATGCCAGCGGCAGCGAGTCCCCGAAGCGGTTGTATGGCGTCGCGCCGCGACGGCCCTCGACGCTGACCTCGAGGATGCCGCGCGTGTACCAGGGGAGGCTGGCGATCTCGCGCCCATCGGCGCCGATCGCCGAAGTCACCCCGGTGTTGGTCGCGCGCAACAGCGGTTTGCCGCTCTCCAGCGCGCGCATGGCCGCGATCTGGTTGTGCTGCCAGGCGGCAATCGAGTGTCCATACCACGCGTCGTTGGTCACGTTGACCAGCAGCGTCG
>JBDTJK010000115.1:0-4473 GCA_039935875.1 Casimicrobiaceae bacterium | reverse complement strand
GCTTGGCGATCGCATCGTCGATCGCGGTTTGTGCGGTCGACAACGACACGCCCTCGGGCAGGTTGAACGACACCGTAGACGCAGCGAACTGGCCCTGGTGGTTGACCGACAGCGGGGCGTTGCTCGGACCGTAGCGGGCGAACGTCATCAGCGGAACGCTGTCCCCCGCCGCGTTCTGCACATAGACGTTCTTCAACGCCTCCGGGCTCTGCCAGTATTCGGGCGCCAATTCCATCACCACCTTGTACTGGTTCAGCGCGTTGTAGATCGTCGACACCTGGCGTTGCCCGAATGCATCGTTGAGCGCGGTGTCGACGTCCTTCGGCGTGAGGCCGAGCCTCGCGGCTGCGTCGCGGTCGATGGTCAGCGACGTCTGCGAACCCTTGTCCTGCTCGTCGGTGTTGACGTCGACGAGCTGCGGCAATTGCGACAGCGCGTAGCGGATTCGCGGCTCCCACAGCCGCAGTTGCGCGAGGTCGTCCGCCTGCAGCGTGTACTGGTACGCCGCCTGGCTCTGGCGCCCGCCGACGCGAATGTCCTGTGCCGGCACCAGAAAAAGGCTCGCGCCGACCACCTCCGCCGTCCTGGCCCGCAATCGCGCGACGATCCCGTCGGCGCTGATCTTGCGTTGCGCCAGCGGGTGCAGCGTGACGAACATGAATCCGCCGTTGCGCTGGCCGCCGCCCGTGAACGCGACGACATTCTCGACCGCAGGATCCGCGCGCACGATGTCGATGAATGCCTTCATCTTCACCTGCATCGCCTGGAACGACGAGCCCTGGTCGGCCTGGATGAAGCCAATCATGCGGCCGTTGTCCTGCTGCGGGAAGAATCCCTTTGGGATGATCACGTACAGGTAGACGTTGAGTGCCACGGTTGCGGCCAGCACGATCATGGTGATGACTCCGTGCTCGAGCACGACCGCCAGCGAACGGCGATAGGCGTCGGCCACGGCATCGAACGCGCGGGCGACGTGGTGCCCCCAGTGGGATTCGGGACGCGCAGAGCGCGCACGCAGCACGCGTGCGCACATCATCGGCGTGGTGGTCAGCGACACCGCCAGCGACACCAGGATCGCGGCCGACAGCGTTACCGCGAATTCGCGGAACAGCCGGCCGACGATGCCCCCCATCATCAGGATAGGGATGAATACCGCGATCAGCGACAGGCTCATCGACAGCACGGTGAAGCCCACTTCGCGCGCGCCCCTCAGTGCCGCGTCGCGCGGTGCCATCCCATTCTCGACGTGTCGCGATACGTTTTCCAGCACGACGATCGCATCGTCGACGACGAACCCGGTGGCGATCGTCAGCGCCATCAGCGTCAGGTTGTTGAGCGAGAAGCCGCACAGGTACATGACGCCGAATGTGCCGACCAGCGACACCGGCACGGCGATGCTCGGAATGATCGCCGCGCGCACGTTGCGCAGAAACGCGAACACGACCAGGATCACCAGCACGATCGAGATGACCAGCGAGCGCTCGACATCACGCAACGACGCGCGGATGGTCGTGGTCTGGTCCATCACCACGTTGACGTCGATCGCGCGCGGAATCGACGCCGTCAGCGAAGGCAGCAGCGCCCGCACGCGGTCGATCGTCGCGATGATGTTGGCGCCTGGCTGGCGACTGATGATCAGCAGCACCGACGGCCGTCCGTTCGACGACCCATCGTTGCGCAGGTCCTCGACCGAGTCGACCACCGACGCGATGTCCTGAAGCCGCACCGCGGCACCGTTGCTGTAGCTGACGATCAGCGGCATGTACTCGGCCGCCGTCTTCGACTGGTCGTTGGCGCCGATCTGCCAGCGCCGGTCGTCGTCTTCCAGCGCGCCCTTCGGCCGGTTGGCATTGGCATTGACGATCGTGGTGCGCACTTTCTCCATGCTGATGCCGGCCTGGTTCAATGCCATCGGGTTCAACTCGACGCGCACCGCGGGCAGCGAGCTGCCGCCGACCTGCACCTGTCCCACGCCGTCGACCTGCGAAACCTTCTGCGCGAGTATCGTAGACGCCGCGTCGTACATCTGTCCGCGCGTCATCGTCTTCGACGTCAGCGCGACGATCATGATCGGCGCATCGGCCGGATTGACCTTGCGATACGTCGGATTGCTGCGCAAGCCTGTCGGCAGCAGGCTGCGCGCCGCGTTGATCGCCGCCTGCACGTCGCGGGCGGCGCCATCGATGTCGCGCGACAGGTCGAACTGCAGCGTGATCCGCGACGAGCCGAGCGACGACGACGACGTCATTTCAGTGACGTTTGCGATGCGTCCCAGCGCCCGCTCCAGCGGCGTCGCGACTGTGGCCGCCATCGTCTCCGGGCTCGCGCCCGCGAGACTGGCCGACACCGAGATGGTCGGGTAATCGACCTGCGGCAATGGCGCTACCGGCAACAGGCCGAACGCAATCGCCCCGGCGATGGCAACGCCGAGCGTCAGCAGCGTGGTCGCCACCGGGCGCTCGATGAACGGACGCGACAGGTTCACGCTGTGGCTTCCAGTGCGCGTGCGGTTCGCGCACGCACGCGACGGGACACGCGGTCGAACGCGAGGTAGATCACCGGCGTGGTGAACAGCGTCAGCACCTGGCTCACCAGCAGGCCACCGACCATCGTCAACCCCAGCGGATGGCGCAATTCGGAACCCACCCCGCCGCCGAGCATCAGCGGCAGCGCGCCCAGCAGTGCCGACATCGTGGTCATCAGGATCGGACGGAAGCGCAGCAGGCATGCCTCGTAGATCGCGTCGCGCGGTGCCTTGCCCTCGTGGCGCTCGGCGTCGAGCGCGAAGTCGATCATCATGATCGCGTTCTTCTTGACGATGCCGATCAGCAGGATGATGCCGATGATGGCGATGATGCCCAAATCGTTGCCGCTGACGATCAGCGCCAGCAATGCGCCGACGCCCGCCGACGGCAACGTCGACAGGATCGTTACCGGGTGGATGTAGCTTTCGTACAGCACGCCCAGCACGATGTACATGGTGACGATCGCGGCGAGGATCAGCAGCAACGTGTTGTCGAGCGATGCCTGGAACGCAAGCGCCGCACCCTGGAAATTGGTGGTGACCGATAGCGGCACGCCGAGCGCGGTTTCGGCTTTGCGCACCGCCTTCACCGCTTCGCCCAGCGATGCGCCGGGCGCCAGGTTGAACGAAACGGTGGCCGCCGGGAATTGCCCGATGTGGTTGATCACCAGCGGCGACGTGCGCTCCTCGATCGTGGCCACGCTGGAAAGCGGAACCTGGTTGTTGCTCGCAGCAGCTGTCGCGCTTGTCGTGGCTTGCGTGCCCGACGCCACCGGAGCGCTGCGCGCGACCGCGGTGTTCTGTGCCGGCACGTAGATGTCGCCGAGCGTCGCCGGGCCATGCTGCATCGACGGATCGAGCTCAAGTACCACGCGGTACTGGTTGGCCTGCGTGAAGATCGTCGAGATCAGCCGCTGCCCGAACGCGTTGTACAGCGCGTTGTCAATGGCCGCTGGCGTGATGCCGAGCCTTCCGGCCGCGTCGCGATCGATCACCACGTAAGCCTGCAAGCCATTGTCCTGCGCGTCGCTCGCCACCTCGGCGAACAGCGGCGAGGCTGCGAGCTTGGCGATCACCTTCGGGGTCCATGTGGCCAGCGCATCGGGGTCGGCCGATTCGAGCGTGAACTGGTATTGCGTGCGGCTGACGCGATCCTCGATCGTCAGGTCCTGCACCGGCTGCAGGTACAGGTCGATGCCGTCGACGGCCCGCGCGCTGCCGGCGAGACGCCGCATCACGACGGAGATGTCGCGGTCGCGCTGGGCCTTGGGCTTCAGGTTGATCAACATCCTGCCGCTGTTCAGCGTGGCATTCTGTCCGTCGACGCCGATGAACGACGACAGGCTGGCGACCGCGGGGTCGGCGAGGATCGTCTTCGCCAGCGCCTGCTGGCGCTCGGCCATCGCACGAAACGACGTCGACTGCTGGCCCTCGGTGATCGCCTGGATCACGCCGGTGTCCTGCAACGGAAAAAATCCTTTCGGCACGACGACGTAGAGCAGCGCCGTCAACAGCAGCGTACCGAGCGCGACCAGCAGCGTCGCGCCCTGGCGGTCGAGCACCCAGTTGAGCATCCGTCCGTAGCGCGCGATCACACGCTCGAACAGCGCCCCGGACCACAGGTAGAAGCGCGTCTGGCGCTCGGGCGGCGTGTGTCGCAGCAGCTTCGCCGCCATCATCGGCGTCAGCGTCAGCGACACTACTGCCGAGATCAGGATGGCAACCGCCAACGTGATCGCGAACTCGCGGAACAGGCGTCCGATGACGTCGCCCATGAACAGCAACGGGATCAGCACGGCGATCAGCGAAATCGTCAGCGAGATGATGGTGAAGCCGATCTGCTCGCTTCCCTTCAATGCCGCCGCCAGCGGCTCGTCGCCGGCCTCGATGTAGCGCGAGATGTTCTCGATCATCACGATCGCGTCGTCGACGACGAAGCCGGTGGCGAT
>JBDTJK010000114.1:0-3292 GCA_039935875.1 Casimicrobiaceae bacterium | reverse complement strand
ACGAACCGCTCCTTGGCGTCCTGCATATGGCGCAACTCCGCAGGCGTTACCTCCTTCATACCGCCTTCGCTTTCACTGTCGTCTTCTCCTTGGCAGGTTCCTTCTCCGGCTTGATCTGCCTCAGGTTCTCGGCGATGTCCGGCGGCAGGTATTCGAAGAACGTGTCTCCGCGCAATCCCAAGCGCAATGCTTCGAGCGCGATCACCTCATCGGGAGCCACGTTGCCCAGATTCACATTCGCGCCCACCTGCTTAATGAACCAGGTCTGCTGGCTCTTGATCGGTGCTTCCCAGATGATGTCCTGCCCGGGCACCTTCGCCATGATGCGGTTCACCAAGGTGGTGTGGGCGTGGCCGCTGGGACGATAGATGCCGACAGTGCCGCTTTCGCGTGCCTCAGCGATCACCTTCCAACTGCCGGCGTCGAGTTCCGCGTTCATCATCCGCACCCAGCGGGCGGGGCTGATGAGGATGCCCGTCTCCTTGCTGCCCACTTCGCTCAGCACGGTGAAGTCCTTCGCGAGGGTGTTGATGTACTTCAACTTCACATCGTGCTCCAACTCGATGGATCCATCGGAGACCTCCACCGCGTCCACTTTCAGGTCGCTGAGCACCTTGCGGTAGTCCTCGAACTGGCCGCGCGCGATGAACGCCTCGAAGAGCGTCCCTCCGAGGTAGACCTTGATGTCAGCGCTCTGGTAGAGAGCTATCTTCTCCTTCAGCTGCCGTGTGGCGTAGCTGGTTCCGAAGCCGAGCTTCACTAGGTCGGTGAGATGTCCGCTTCCGGAGATGAGATCCTCGGCCTGGCGCAGGCTGAGTCCCTTGTCCATCACCATGGTGAGGCCTTCCTCACGCGGCTTTTCGCTGCGGGAGGGAACGTGATCGAGGCTGAAATTCATCGACGGTAAAGCTCCAATAAATGCATGACCTGCGGCAATGTAGCCGCTTGTGGGTAATGTTCCAGCAGTTGGCTGTGTGCGGCATGGTCCGCCATCAACGCTTCCTCCAGTTCCAGCAAGGCCTGTTGCTCGCGGCCTGCGCGAAGAAGATAGCTGACCATGCGATACTTGAACCGGACGTTGAATTTGTGCACCTGTGCCCCTTCATGGAACTTCTTCAAGGCCGCGTCGGGCCCTTTGAGGGTCATCAGGAGGTCGGCATGGTCCAGCCAGCCGTCCACGTTCTGTGGCTCCAGTGCATTCAGCTTTTCGTAGGCCGCGAAGGCCTCGTCATAACGCTCGGCACGGGCCAGTACGGAGGCATAGTAGTACCAAGCATCGGGGTTTTCCGAGCTGAGCTTCACCGCATGCTCCAGGTCCTTCAGGGCCTCCGGCACGCGGTCCTGCATGTCCTTCACTACGCCACGGCCGATCCACGCGTCCACCCAATCAGGGTCCAGCGCCAAGGACTGGTCGTAATTGACCAGCGCCTGCTCGTAGTGCTCCATCTTCTCATAGCACTCCCCGATGTAGCTGAAGGTGATGGCCTGCGGGCCGTCGAACACAAGGGTCTCTTCGTAGCAGGTGATGGCTTCCTCGAAGCGTGATGCCAGCAGCAGGTTGCGTGCTTTGCTGAAGTAGGCCGAACTGAAACGCTCGTCTATCGCGATCGCGAAGTCCAAGGCCTCGTTGCTCTCCTCAGCGCGCTCCAGCTTCGCCAAGGCGTTGCCTAGGTTGTACCAGGAGACGCTGGAGTAGGGGTGCTCGTCGGTGAATTGGCGGAAGAAGGTGATGCTCGCCTCGTCCGCACCGGCCAGATCGAAGCAATAGGCCAGTTCATACAGCACGGCCTCATTCTCGGGATTCAGTTCGAGTGCATTCTTCAGACAGGCAATGGCTTCCTCGTATTCCTCCAAATTCTCATGCTCGAAGGCGAGGTCGAGATAGATGTCGTCCAAGCCTTCCTCGGCGAGTTCCAGCGCACGCTTGTAATGCTCCACCGAGCGGCGGTGGTTGTGCTGCTGGCTGAAGATGCCGGCCTTGTGCAATTGCACCTCCTCATTGTAGGGTTCCACCTTCTCGATGGCGTCCAGCAGTTCCATCGCCTTGCTCAAGCGGCCGAGGCCCATCATCACCACGGCCTCGCAGAAGAGAAGTTCCACGGAGACCGGATGGAGGCGTTTGGCGAAGGCAAGAACCTTTTCCGCGCGGCGCGGCTCATTGTTCTCCAAGTAGTGGTCGATGATCATCTCCAGCTCTTCCACATCGAAGAAGAACTGATTGTTGCTGGCGAGCATGGCCTCGTAGCGCTGGACGCAATGGTGCTGGTCCTCGTTGCGCTCTGGCATCGATCGGTGGGCTTCGCTCATACGGTAGGATTGGAATGACACTCCAAATGTAGACATCCACGATCCGGCGGGCTTTTGCCGCTTCCATGTTTTGAACAGGGCCGGGTGCATCTATTTCGCCGTAAAGCGCTGAGCCAGTGGGTATTTTTGCGGCCCCGTTGCCGAGGAATGTTCATCCGGTCCGCAACGGATCGAACAAGAATGATCCAGGCATGACATTGATCCGATCCATCTCAGGCATCCGTGGCACCATTGGGGGCGCACCCGGCGAAGGGCTTTCACCCGTGGACGTGGTGCGTTACACCGCCGCCTTCGGGCAATTGATGAAGGAAGCTTCCGGAAAAACACGCCCTAAGGCGGTGATCGGTAGGGACGCACGACTCAGCGGTCCCATGGTGGCCGATCTCGTGCTTGGGACCTTGGTCGGGCTGGGCTTCGAGGTGATCGACCTCGGTATGGCCACCACGCCCACGGTTGAGATGGCCGTTACCGGCGAAGGCGCGGACGCAGGCATCATTCTTACCGCCAGCCATAATCCTAAGCAATGGAACGCACTGAAGCTGCTCAACGCGAAGGGCGAGTTCATCAGTGCCGATCAAGGTGCGGAAGTGTTGCGCTTGGCTGAGAGCGAGGCGTTTCTCTTCTCTCCCGTGGAGGAACTGGGCAGCGTGCGTGCCGATGATACATGGATGCAGAAGCACATCGCCGCGGTCCTCGGGCTGGACCTTGTGGACGCGGAAGCGATCAAGGCGCGAAAGTTCCGCGTGGTGGTGGATGCCGTGAATTCCGTAGGCGGCACGGTGATCCCCGCGTTGCTGAAGGCGTTGGGCGTTGCTGAAACGATCGAGCTGTATTGCGATCCCACCGGGAACTTCCCCCATAACCCGGAGCCTTTGCCGGAGCATTTGAAGGACCTCTGCGACACGGTGGTGAAGCACAAGGCCGACCTCGGTATCGCCATTGATCCCGATGTGGACCGCCTTGCGCTGGTGTGCGAGGACGGCAG
>JBDTJK010000113.1:0-5478 GCA_039935875.1 Casimicrobiaceae bacterium | reverse complement strand
GATATGCGGTACCGGGATTATAAGCGGCCGCCACCGCGCGTCAAGCGCCACGTTCCGGTGAGCGCCGATATCGGATCGCTCGACGTCACGTTCATCGACGCGCCCGACACGCGCTTCAATCCGCTCGGCATTCGTGGCGTCGGCGAGATCGGCATCACCGGTGCGGCGGCGGCGGTCTGCAACGCGGTATGGCGTGCGACCGGCGTGCGCGTGCGGGACTTGCCGATCACGCTCGACAAGCTGTGGCCCACCACACGCGCGGAGGGTGGGGTCGATGATTCGCAAGCTGCCCAGCGGAGGCTATCGGCTGTATTCGCGCAAGGCCGATTCGAAGACCGGCAAGCGCCGCAACCTCGGCACGTTTCCCCGCACGAAAAGGCCGAGGCGCACGAGCGCGCGGTGCAGTACTTCAAGCCTCACTAGCGTTCGCCCAGCGTCACCTTGCGCACGCCGTCGATCCCGGCGATGCGACGCGTGACCGCGACCAGTTCCGACTGCGGTATGCGCGTCAGCAAAACCTGCATTTCCTGCTCATCGGCGCGCTGGCCCGGCAGCAACGTAAGCGTCTGCACCGTCAATGGCATTTCACGCAGTGCGGCCTCGCTCGTCTCGACGGCCGTGTCGGCGCCGCGGTCGAGCAGCACCAAAGACCACGTGCGCCTGGCGCGAACCGCGCCAGAATCACACAGGCTGGCCGCGGTGGTGAGGCCGCGGATCGTGTCCTGCCGCAAAAGGATGGTTGCGGCACCCAGGAAGCCGATGCGGCTGACGACCTGCGCGGCGATCCGACGCAAACCAGCATGTGAGTGCGCAATCCCGCCACCCACGCCAGGCGTTCCCGCTGGATGCCGATGATGCTGCCGAGCAATGCGGCGACGACGAGCCGCAGCAGCAATCCATCGTGCGCAATCATCTACTGCTGCCGACCTCCACAGAGAGGCGGTGCACCGACTTGGCCGTGATCATTGGCGACGAAATATCGATGAAGCGCTTGTAATGCGCGGTCTTTGCGTGCGCGTCGAATGCCGCCTGGTCGTCGTAGATCTCGTAGAAATGGATGTGCGAGGGCTGCTGGGCGTCGCGCAGGATATCGAAGCAGCGGCATCCGGGCTCGGCGATTGCGCCGCGCGCATCGTCGCGCGCAGCGACGAGGAATGCGTCAATCTGTGCCGGGTCGATATCGAATTCGACCCACAAAGCAAGTTTCTCCATTGCCTTTTCCAAGGTTCGACTCACAGCCAAAATGCTAACACTCCTTGGCGCCTGCTGCTTGACGCGCTGTTGCAATCGGCGTTTGATGGACATCCGTATCCGCCGCGAAGGAGCATCCCATGGCCGCTCGCAAGTCACCTGCCGGCAGCATCGGCGCATCATCGCGAACGTCGCATAAAAAACGCGCGCCTACGAGCAAACCGAAAGGCGCGCGCCCGGTCAAACCGCGCGCGCGAGCCGGCGCAAAATCGGGTGGCAAGGCGGCGCCGGAACAGGCTGCGCGCACGCTCGACTTCGCATCGCTCGCCAAGGGCGCCAAGCTGATGTCGCCGGCGCAGGCGATGGAGTTGTACAAGGCCAACGCGCGCATGGCGCTCGACATGATCAACGCGGCGATCGATTCGGCTGCACGCGTGCGCGCACTGCAGGTCGAGACTTCCGAGAAGGTGCGCGCGTTCGGCCAACGGCAGGCGCAGAGCGCTTCGCGGGCGACTTCGCCGGAGGCGCTGGTTGCGGCGGGGCAGGGTGCGGCGCGCGAGGCGATCGAGCACGCAATGGGCTACTGGAGCCAGATGTTCGACCTGATCGTCGAGATCCAGAAGCGCCTGTTCACGCTGATCGAGGGCCAGATGTCCGACGTGCCAGGCGTCAAGGAGGCGCGCGCGGCGATGGCGATGATGCCCGACATGTCGCAGGCACAGAATGTCATTCGCGCGCTGCAGGGCGTCGTCAGCTCGAGCGGCGGTGCGGTCGAGCAGATGCAGAAAGCGATGGGCGATCTCGCGAGAATGGGCAATCTGACGCGCAAGTGATACAGCGGCAGGTCATTCGCGAAGGTTCGTCTCCGAGCGCTCGCATGGGCACCCGACTGTACTAGAATGCACTCACTGGCGTAGACGCGCTGGTCTCCGGGTGCATTCGCGGCCCGCCGCACCTGTACCCGGACCCGCGTGCGCCAACGTCAACAGTTCTCCCTTGCGCAGAAAACCCTGCAATCGCTGTGCGCGATGTCGCTGCTGGCCTGCGGTGCCGCGCTCGCCGACCAGCGGGTAGGTGCCGGCAGCGTGTCGTCGATGGCCAACGGTCACTTCGATCTCGCGTGCACCAACATCGTCGTGGCCGGCACGCTCGACGTTGATCAGGGAACCTATGTCGGCGTGGGCAATGTCCACGTGCTGGCGGGCGGAATCCTCAACGGCGGAAGCGGGTCCATCGCGCTTGCCGGCACGCTCATCGTCGATGCCGGCGGCACGTTCAATCGCCAGAACCTGACGTTGCAAGGCAATTCGACTTGCATCCGCGCCGCATCGATCGCGGCGCCGGTGCCGGCGCTGCAAAGGCGCACGCTGCCGATGCTGGCCGGCATGCTGATGGCCGCAGCGTGGTTGCGGCTGCGTAACCTGCGCGCGCCAACGCGCCGCTTCACATCCAACGGGACGAACACGCAATGATCCACGACCACAACCCACGAGCCGATGCGAAGTACGTCGTGCATGCACGTCCCGCGCGCCGCCGCGCGCTGATTCCCATGCTGGTTGCGTTGATGCTCGCGTTCGCATCGGTCGGCGCGCATGCCGGCGACGTCGAGATGTGGACTGCGCCGGGTGGCAATTTTTCGATCAAGGACAGCACCGGCGCGATCGTGCTGATGCTGGTGAACGGCACGACGGGAGACGTGATGATCCCGTTGCTGCCGACCGCGGGCACTCAGGCGAACGCGGTCTGCGTCAATTCGGCCACCGGCTTGCTCGGACAATGCGCGACGGTTCCGACCGGCCCGCCCGGACCCGCAGGACCGCCCGGATCGCAGGGTATTCCGGGCACGACCGGCAGCGCGGGTCCAGCCGGCATGCAAGGTCCGCCAGGCCCGGCCGGCTCTGCAGGTCCGCAGGGTGTTGCGGGCGCTCCCGGCAGCGTCGGGCCCGCCGGTGTGCAAGGTCCGCCAGGACCGATGGGCTCCGCCGGTCCGCAGGGTAATCCCGGAATTCCCGGCAGCGTCGGCCAAACCGGCGCGCAGGGACCGCAAGGACCCGCCGGCGGAATCGCCGATTACGCGGATTTCTACGCGTTGATGCCGCCTGACAACGCGGCCACGGTCAGCGCTGGAGGCGACGTCCAGTTTCCGCAGGACGGGCCCAATTCAGGAACGATCACTCGCGTGTCGGCGAGCCAGTTCCTGCTTCCCGCGATCGGCGTCTACCAGGTGATGTTCCAGGTCAGCGCGAGCGAGGCGGCGCAGCTTGTAGTTGCGCTTGATTCGGGAAGCGGTGCCCTCGAGGTTGCGAGCAGCGTCGTTGGCCGCGCCACCGGCACCACGCAACTCGTGGGCATGTCGTTGCTGCAGACAACGGTGACCAATACGCTGCTGAGCGTGCGCAATCCTTCAGGTGCAAGCACCGCGCTGACGATCACCCCGCTCGCGGGCGGCACCTCGCCCGTGTCGGCGCACCTGGTCATTACACGACTGGGGTCGTAGAAGGGCGCTGGTGCCCGGGGCCGGAATCGAACCGACATGCCTTGCGGCGAGGGATTTTAAGTCCCTTGTGTCTACCAGTTCCACCACCCGGGCAGGCCAGCGATTCTAGCAATAGCGCATCGGGCGCAAGGGTTCGCGGTACGATAACGAGCGCGCCCCCGGGTCTTGCCCGCATTGCCATGCCACAACCTGCATCCCGTTCGCTCGGCTTCTACCGCCTGCTGGCGAGCTTCCCGCTGCTGGCCGGTTACCGCGCGAAATTCGCGGCGGTCGTCGTCGTCGCGTTCACACTGCCGCTGGCGGTCGCGTGGGTGACGATCACGCTCGGCGTGGGTCGCGTCAGCGTGCTGGCGCTGCTGATGGTGTTCTCTTTTGTCTGCGTCGCCGGGTGTGCGCTGGCAATCTGGGGGATATCGCGGTTGCTGGTCCCGCTCGACTGCGCACTCGACGTGCTGGTGGCCTATGTCGATGGCGATCCGCCGCCGCGAGTCGATGCGCAGGGTACCGACGCGGCCGCGCAGATCGTCCGGGGGCTGATCTCGCTGTCGAGCCGTGCGCGTACGCACGACGACACGCGGCGCAAGGACAGCGAGCGCGATTCGCTGACCGGGCTGTGGGGCCGGATGGCCGGACGCAAGCAGGCAAAGGCGTACATGGAAGATGCGTTCCGGCGTGGGCGTTCGGTGCGCGTGCTGGTGGCCGACATCGATCGCTTCGCCGAGCTCAACGCCGAGCAGGGCATGGTCGCCTGCGACCTCGTGCTGAAGACATACGGCACGCGGCTCGCGAAAGGCGCCGGTGACGACAGCATCGCGATACGCTGGGATGGTGATCGATTCCTCGTCGTGCAGTCGGCACCCGACGCCGATTTCTCCGCGATCGATGACGTGGTCGCACGCGCCATCGTCGTGAGGGGACAGGGCTCGCCGGTGATGCTGTCGATCGGCGCCGCGCAATCCAGCGACAGCCTGTCGTTCGACGAATTGCTCGGTCGCGCCGAGGCAGCGCTTCGCGTGGAGCGCAACGGCGGCAGCTCGCACGGCGATACGCAGTGACCGCGATCGCTTCGAGTCGCGCGTAGCACTTGCGCTCGCAACAGCGTCCGCTGCGCGTCGACTGCAGATGGCATCGGTTAGCCTGAAAGTCCGCTCGACTGCCGGCTGTTCGCAACATGGAGAATGCCACGGACCGCCCTCGATCGGTCCGTCGCTGCCAACCGAAGGGGTCGTCGGACGGCTGCTGGACAAGCTCGGCGCGCACACCATCGACCCACAGGCGACCTGGCCCGCATCGCTGGGCGCACCGGCCACGGCACATGTCCAGCACGATGGCCGGGAACGCCGGGTCCTGTCTCTGCATCGAATGTCGAAAGGAAGCCACGATGAGCGACAGATCCAGCGCACTTCTCCCACAAGACCCTGACTCCACCAGGGAGATGGCCGCATTCGAGGCGCTGATGCGCAAGCACAACCGCCTCTTGTACCGGACCGCCCGCAGCATTGTGCGCAATGACGCGGACGCAGAGGATTGCGTCCAGGAGGCGTTCCTGCATGCCTGGCGGCAGCGCGCACAGTTTCGCGGCGATGCGCTGCCATCGACGTGGCTGACCCGCATCGTCATCAACGAGGCGCTGCAAAAGCTGCGCCGCGGCAAGGGCGAGGCTGGAACGCTGGCGATCGACAACGTCGTCGATCTCGATGCGCATCTCGAAGGCAGCTTCAACCATCCATCCCGTCTTGCGAGCCCCGATACCGTGACATTGCGAAACGAATTGTGCGCGTTGCTGGAGC
>JBDTJK010000112.1:0-2853 GCA_039935875.1 Casimicrobiaceae bacterium | reverse complement strand
GCTGTTCCTGCCGATCGCGCACAAGCTGAAGACGATCATCACGACGGAAGTTCGCCACCGCGACCTGATGCTCGATGGACTGCTCGGCATCGCCAACGGCGAGAATCCGAAGCTGATCGGCGCGCGGCTCGAAGGCTACCTCGCCTGAAGGCGACGCCATGGCCCGCCGCATCCACGTCGAGGAACACGAGAACCACGAGCGCTGGCTCGTCTCGTACGCCGACTTCATCACGCTGCTGTTTTCGTTCTTCGTGGTGATGTACGCGATTTCGACGCTGTCCGAGAGCAAGTACAAGGTGCTGTCCGATTCGCTGGTGCAGGCGTTCCGCCACGACCGCGTGGTCACCGCGCAGACAACAGGCCTCGCGCCGATCAACCGCACCACGCAGGCGACGCGCAAGACGTCGCGTGTTGCCGACACCGTGCGCTACCAGCAGGAACAGAAGCTGCTGGGGATCGCGGCGAAGATCACCGATGCGCTGGCGGCGCTGATGCAGAGCGGGCAGGTCAAGCTGACGCAGTTGCCGCACGGGCTCGCCGTCGAGATCAACGCCAGCGTGCTGTTCGCGCCGGCGCAGGCGAACCTGCAGCGGGACGTGATTCCAAGCCTCGTCGATGTCGCACACACGCTGGCTGGCGTCGACAACGTGATCCAGATCGAGGGTCACACCGACAACCTGCCGATCAGCACGCCGCTGTATCCGTCGAACTGGGAACTGTCCGGCGCACGTGCGAGTTCGGTGGTGCGGCTGTTCGCCGCCAATGGCGTTGCGCCAGCCCGCTTGCGCGCCGTGGGATTCGCGGAGAACAATCCGATCGCCGTCAACGACACCGCCGAAGGCCGGCAACACAACCGGCGCGTGACTCTGCTGATCATGGCCGACCAACCCGACGGTGCGGACGCCAGCCCACCCGGCCGGGATGATCCACTGGCGCCTGCGAGCACCGCCGCGGCCTCCGTGGTGCCGGCTGCGAACCCGGCAGAAGGCGACGGCTCCGTCGCGGGCCGCAGCGCGACGCGAAGTTAAGCTATGCTCGAAGCATCCATCCCGTTCCATCGTCGGCGCATGAATTCCAGCCAGTACGCTCTGCTCGTCACGCAGTGGATATCGATCGCTGCCGATGCAGTGATCGCCACCGCCTACTTCGTACTTCCAAGCGCGATGATCTACTTCGCGCGACGTCGTCCGGACCTGACGCTGCGCCCGATGTTCCTGCTGCTCGGCGCATTCATCATCGCGTCGGGACTGACGTTCGTGATGGATATCGTCACCATGTTCTCACCCGAGCAGCGCCTCGACGATGCGGTGAAGATAGTCACTGCGCTGGCTGGCGTCGCATCGGCGATTGCGATCTGGCCGATGATGCCGCGCGCACTCGCGCTCCCCAGCACGCAGTCGCTGAAGGACGTCAACGAGTTCCTCAAGGAGGAAAACTCCCGTCGTCGCGATGCCGAACGGGCGGCAACCGAGGCCAAGGTGTCGCTCGAGCAGCGTGTGGCCGAGCGCACCGACGAACTGGCGCGCTCCAACGTGCAGCTCGAGCAGGAGATCCAGGAACGCCAGCGCACCGAACAGGCGCTGCGCTACAGCGAAACGCTGCTGCGCAGGCTGCACGACGAGCTGGAAGACCACATCGCCGAGCGCACCGAGGAATTGACGCGCACGATCGACGAGCTGCATGCGTTCTCGTATACGATTTCGCACGACCTGCGTGCGCCGCTGCGCGCAATCAACGGCTTTGCGGCGATCATGCGCGAGGAGCAGGCGGCGCGACTCAGTGAGGATGGCAACGGCCTGCTGGGCAAGATCGAACGCAACGCTGCGCGCATGGGGCAGCTGATCGACGGGCTGCTTGAATTCTCGCGCCTGGCGCGGGCGGAATCGTCGCGCGACGACGTCGACATGGCGGGACTCGCGCGCGTCGTGATCACTGAATTGTGCGAAGAGTATGGCCGGCGCTCGCCGGCAGTGGTGGTCGACGCGCTGCCGGTTGTCAAGGGCGATGCCGCGATGCTGCGCCAAGCCTGGGTCAACCTGTTGTCGAATGCATTCAAGTTCTCGTCGCGCCAGGCGCAGCCGCGGGTCAGCGTCAGCGCAACGGACGGCGAGGGCGAGATAACCTATCACGTGACTGACAACGGTGTTGGTTTCGACATGGCCTACACCAGTAACCTGTTCAATGTATTCAGCCGGCTGCATGCAAACGACACGTTTCCGGGCGTCGGCGTCGGGCTGGCGATCGTGCGCCGCATCATCGAGCGCCATGGCGGGCGGGTGCGCGCCGAATCGTGGCCCGGCGAAGGCACGACATTCCACTTCACGCTGCCAAAAGCGGCCACCACTGCGCTGCGCGCGCTGGCACCATGAATGCGTCCGCCGACAGCGTCGACGTGCTGCTGGTCGAGGACAACCCCGACGACGCCGAATTCACGTTGCGCGCGTTACGCAAGGCGAACGTGGCGCTGAATGTCGCTCACGTCGACAACGGGGTGGTCGCGCTCGATTTCATGTTCGCCACGGGCAGCTTCACGTCGCGCGCCGGATCCGCGCTGCCACGAGTGGTGCTCCTCGACCTCAAGATTCCGCGTATCGATGGCCACGAGGTGCTGCGCCGGATCAAGGGCGACATGCGCACGCGATTGCAGCCGGTGGTGGTGCTGACGTCGTCGCGCGAGAACCGCGACATCGAAGAAAGTTACGCCGGGGGGGCCAACAGCTACATCGTCAAGCCGGTCGAGTACGCGGAACTCATCAGCACGCTGTCGGCGCTGGTGCGCTACTGGCTGCAGCTCAACGAGCGGCCGCGATAGCGAGCAGTGGAGAGGCCCCCGGAGGGGCCGCAACGACGGGA
>JBDTJK010000111.1:0-3626 GCA_039935875.1 Casimicrobiaceae bacterium | reverse complement strand
CGCTGGGTTCCCGCTTTCGCGGGAATGACGGAGCTCAGCCGAAACGCCGAAACGCAGCGGAACCGATGCGGCGCAGCCGAAGCGCTGGAGCGCGGCCGTATCGCATTTGCGGTTATTCGACGCCGGTGCCTGTCTGGTCGAAATCGACGACGACACGCTCACTGGCCGGGTAACTCTGGCACGCGAGCCTGAAGCCGCGCGCCACTTCGTAGTCCTCGAGCGCGAAGTTGACGTCCATGTCCACGTCCCCTTCGACCAACCGGCAGCGGCAGGTCGAGCACACGCCCCCTTTGCACGAATACGGGAGATCGATGCCGCTGGCAAGGCCGCCATCGATGATGTTCTGCTCGCCCCTGCGAACAATGAACGTGCGCCGCGTGCCGTCGATGATCGCCGTCACTTCGCACTCCTGCTGGCCAGCCGCGAGGCTCGCTCGCGGTACGTGGGCGTGCATGGGGATGCTGGCCGCGAAGCGCTCGATGAGGATGCGCGACGCGGGCACGCCACGCGCCGCCAGCGCAGCGCTCACCGCCTGCATCATGCCGTCGGGTCCGCAGACGAAATACGCGTCGATTTCGGCATCGCCAATCCAGAAATCGAGCAACGCCTCGGTCTTGCTGCGATCGATGCGCCCGTTCAGCAGCTCGAGGTCCTGCGGCTCGCGCGACATCACGTGCACCAGGTTGAAGCGCGTGATGCATTCGTCCTTCAGCGTGGCAAGTTCCTCGCGGAACATCACCGACGACGACGCGCGATTGCCGTAGAACAGCGTGAAGCGCGACCGCGGCTCACGCATCAGCAGCGAGCGCGCGATCGACAGGATCGGCGTGATCCCGCTGCCCGCCGCGAAGGCCACGCAATGGCGACGCAGCGCATGGTCGGGATCGATGCCGAAATGGCCCATCGGCGGCATCACGTCGATCACATCGCCGGGCTGCAGGCGCTGGTTGGCATGGTTGGAGAACGCGCCGCCGGGGCTGCGCTTTATCGCGATGCGCAAGTCCGCGTCGTGCGGCGCCGCGCAGATCGAATACGAGCGGCGCAGGTCTTCGCCAGCCACTTGCGCGCGCAGCGTCAGGTGCTGTCCGGCTCGCCAGCGGAAGTCGGAGCGCAGCGCGTCGGGTACGGCGAACGTGACGACCACGGCATCGCGCGTGTCGTGTGCGACACGTTCGATGGTCAGCGGATGGAACCTGCTCATACCGCGTTCAATGGGGCTTGAAATAATCGAACGGTTCGCGGCATTCGTCGCAGCGGAACAGCGCCTTGCAGGCGGTCGAACCGAACTGGGCGAGCAGTGTCGTCGCCAGCGATCCACAGCGCGGACATGCGACCGGCTGCGGGCGCCGGCGCAACGGACTGATGGCGGTGACGTCGATGCGCGGCACGTTAGCGCAGTGCGGCGGCGCAATGCCATACGCCGCCAGGCGCTGGCGGGCTTCCGGCGCCATCCAGTCCGTCGTCCACGCCGGCGCCAGCGTGGTCACCACGTCGACGGCGATACCGCTCTGCGCGAACGCATCACGCAGGTCGCTCGCGATCCGGTCCATCGCCGGACAGCCGGCGTAGGTCGGCGTGATCGTCACGCAAACGCGACCCTGGTGCAAATCGACGTCGCGCACGATGCCGAGTTCGACGATCGAAACCACGGGCACTTCCGGGTCCATCAGCGTCGACAGCACCGCCCACGCCGCTGCAGCATCGATCGGCGCGTGGCCAGCAGTGCGCGCGGCAACCGCTTCGCGTGCCGCCATCACCAGCGCGAATCCGGATAGGCGCGCTGCAGGAATTGCATTTCGCACAGCAGGTGGCCCAGATGCTCCGAGTGGCGTCCCTCGCGCCCGCCGCGCTGTACATGTGCGTCGCGCGGCCGCTGCAGCGTGGCTTCGGCCAGCACGGCGTCGACGGCCTGCAGCCAGCGTGGCTGCAACGCGGCGGCATCGGCGGCGATGCCGGCATCGACCAGCGTCCGATCGACTGCATCGACGATGAACATCTCGCCGGCGTACATCCACAGCGCGTCGAGCGCCCGCTGCATCCGCGCATGCGATTCATCGGTGCCGTCGCCGAGGCGCACGATCCAGTCGTCGGAGCGCTCGACGTGGTAGGCGACTTCCTTCAGCGACTTGGCGGCGATCGCCGCAATTCTCGCATCAGCCGAGCGCGCAAGCTCCGCCAGCACGAGCCATTGCGCGTGGTCGAACAGGAACTGCCGCACCAGCGTGTCGGCATAGTCGCCGTTGGGTTGCTCGACCAGCAGCAGGTTGCGGAACTCGCCGGCGTCACGGCGATAGGCCAGCGCGTTCTCGTCGCGCCCGGCGCCAAGCATTCGCGTTTCGACTTCACTTGCGTACGCGAGCCACATGCGCGCCTGGCCGAGCTGATCGAGTCCGACATTGGCAAGCGCGATGTCTTCCTCCAGCGCCGGACCCTTGCCGAGCCATTCGCACAGGCGTTGCGCAAGCACCAGCGGACTGTCGGCAAGGCACAGCAGGTATTCGAACAGCAGCGCATCGGCCGGCAGCTGCGGGACGTCAACCGCGGCGGCACGCGCATTCACAGGTGCTTGACACCGTCGGGCATCGGGAAAAACGTCGGATGCCGGTAGACCTTGTCGTTCGACGGATCGAAGAATGCCGCGCGGTCGGCGGGTGCGGACGCATGGATGTCAGCCGAGCGCACGGCCCAGATCGATACCCCTTCGTTGCGCCGCGTGTATACGTCGCGCGCATTGTGCATCGCCATCTCGGCATCGGCGGCATGCAGGCTGCCGACATGCTTGTGCGCGAGGCCATGCTGGCTGCGGATGAAGATCTCCCACAGCGGCCATTCGTCGGCGGCGGTCATGCCGCAACCTCCGCCGCGCGCGCTGCGCGCTTGCTTGCGTGCGCCAGCGCAGCGTCGCGCACCCACGCGCCCTCATTCCACGCCGCCACGCGGGTGGCGATGCGATCGCGATTGCACGGCCCGTTGCCCTTGATGACCTCGTTGAACTCGTTCCAGTCGATCGCGCCGAAGTCGTAGTGCTCGCGCTCGGTGTTCCACGCAAGGTCGGGATCGGGGATCGCGAGGCCCAGGAACGCTGCCTGCGGCACCGTCTGGTCGATGAAACGCTGGCGCAATTCGTCATTGGACAAGAGCTTGATCTTCCAGCGTGCGGATTGGGCACCGTGCACGCTCGTCGAGTCGGACGGACCGAACATCATCACCGACGGCCACCACCAGCGGTTGAGCGCGTCCTGCGCCATCGCCTTCTGCTGCGCCGATCCGGCGCACATCGCCATCATCAGGTCGAAGCCCTGGCGCTGGTGGAACGACTCCTCCTTGCAGATGCGCACCATGGCGCGCGCATAGGGGCCGTACGAGCAGCGGCATAGCGGAATCTGGTTCATGATTGCCGCGCCGTCGACCAGCCAGCCAATCGCACCGATGTCGGCCCAGGTGAGCGTCGGATAGTTGAAGATCGACGAATACTTGGACTTGCCGGCGTGCAGGTCGCCGACCATCCGGTCGCGCGACACGCCGAGCGTTTCCGCCGCCGAATACAGGTACAGGCCGTGGCCCGCCTCGTCCTGGATCTTGGCTATCAGGATCGCCTTGCGCGCAAGCGTCGGTGCGCGCGTGAC
>JBDTJK010000110.1:0-9940 GCA_039935875.1 Casimicrobiaceae bacterium | reverse complement strand
TGATAACGTTCCTTCACTGGGCGCAGGGATTGGGGCCATCGCTGGCGCTCGGCCTGCCGTTGCTGGCGGTGACACTGGGCGTGCTGGGTTACGCAGGCGTCGACTTGCTGTGGCGCTGCCAGGCCGTGCGTGCCTGGCGCCGGCGCGCCGCGCTGCGCACGTGACCAAACCGCCGTTCTGGGATGAAGCGACGCGCGAATTGTCGCTGCGCGACCGCGTGCTGCGCAAGCTGATCGCCGCCCATCCGGACATCCACCTGACCCGCCGTGGCGACCCGTTCACCACATTGGCGCGCTCGATCGTCGGCCAGCAGATTTCGGTGGCCGCCGCCGCCGCCGTGTGGGGGCGCTTCGCGCGTGCGGCTGCGGGTACCCCCGCAGAAGGCACGCTGGCCGTGGCACTCGATCCCGGGCGCGTGTCGCGAATGCGCATCGCGACGCTGCGACGCTGCGGCTTCTCCGCGCGCAAGGCGGAATACGTGCGCGACCTTGCGGCGCACTTCGCCGGTGGGCGGCTCGCGCCGCACACGTGGAGCGTGCTCGACGACGAGGCACTGATCGAGGCGCTGGTGGACGTCAACGGCATTGGCCGCTGGACGGCCGAAATGTTCCTGATGTTCCACGAGCTCCGCTCCGATGTGCTGCCGCTGGGGGATATCGGGCTGCAGAACGCAATGGCGCTGCATTACAACAAGGGTGAACGGATGCTGCCGGCCGCGATGCGCGCTTACGCCCAACGTTGGGCGCCGTGGCGCAGCGTCGCGACCTGGTACCTGTGGCGTTCGCTGGATCCGGTGCCGGTGGTGTATTGACGCGTCGTGGGTCCCGCGCAAGCGGGAACCCGGTGGCGCCCACCCGTCATTCCCGCGCAAGCGGGAACCCGGTGGCGTTGCAGCGACATCGCGCGCGCTCGTGACGCGAAGTGTTTACCGCGAGAGTCCCTGGGTCCCCGCTGTTGCGGGGATGACGGCATCAGGTCGCGCGTTCCCTCTTGCACCGTCATTCCGACGAAAGGGAGAACCCAGTGGCGCCCACCGTCATTCCCGTGCAAGCGGAAACCCGGTCACCGTCATTCCCGCGCAAGCGGGAACCCAGTGGCGTGGCCATGCAGCAAACTGCACCGCGTCCTACCCATCGGCCCGCAACTTGCCGTCGATCAGGTGCAGCACGCGGCCAGTGCGCGCGGCCAGATCGAGGTCATGCGTGACGATCACCAGGCTGGTGCCGATCGCGGCGTTGAGTTCGAGCATCAGGTCGAACACCTGGCTCGCGGCCAGGCGATCCAGGTTGCCGGTGGGTTCATCGGCCAGCACGCAGCGAGGTGCCGTCACCAGCGCGCGCGCGAGCGCGACCCGCTGGCGTTCGCCGCCGTACAATTCGCCCGGTCGATGCTTCAGGCGCGCGCCGAGGCCGACACGGGTCAGCAATTCGGCCGCGCGCGCCTGCGCCGGGGCCTTCGCCTCGCGCCGGATCGCAAGCGGCATCGCCACGTTCTCGACCGCCGAGAACTCGGGCAGCAGATGATGGAACTGGTAGATGAAGCCGAGCGCACGATTGCGCACACCGCCACGCGCGCCTTCCGGCAGTGTCGAAAACGCCGCACCGTCGACTTCCACATTGCCTGCGGTCGGTGCATCGAGCCCGCCCATCAGGTGCAAAAGCGTGCTCTTGCCGGATCCCGATGCGCCGACGATCGCGATGCGCTCGCCGCGACGGACGATGAGGTCGATGCCCATCAGCACGTCGACGTTCTGCGGGCCGCTGGTATAGGTCTTGGTGAGACCCGTGCACGCGATCACCGGCGGCGCCTCGGCGCCTGGCGTTGCGTCATTCATAGCGCAGCGCTTCGGCGGGATTGACGCGTGCGGCCTTGAAGCTCGGGTATAACGTCGCGATCAGCGCGAGCCCGAGGGCGATCAACGCGATCGTGACCACGTCATTGCGCTGCAATTGCGATGGCAGTTCGCTTATGTAGTAGACCGACTTGTCGAGGAACGTGACGCCGAGCAGGTGCTCGATGGCGGGCACGACGGTGCCGACGTTGAGCGCCAGCAATATGCCGCCAACAACACCGATCGCGGTGCCGATGATGCCGATCAGCGCACCCTGGATGATGAAGATCGTCATGATCGACGAAGGCGTGGCGCCGAGCGTGCGCAGGATCGCGATGTCCGCCTGCTTGTCGGTCACCAGCATGATCTGCGCCGACACGATGTTGAACGCGGCGACGGCGACGATCAGCGTCAGGATGATGAACATCACGCGCTTTTCCATCTGCACGGCGCGAAAGAAATTCGCGTGCGACATCGTCCAGTCGCGCACCTCGGCGTCCACCGGCAGCGTGCGCAACAGGTCGAGCGCGACTTGCGGCGCGCTGAACATGTCGGCGAGCTTCAGCCGCACGCCGGATACGCCGTCGACGCGATAGAGTGTCTGCGCGTCGGCGAGATCGATGAACGCAAGGCCGTTGTCGAACTCGAACATGCCGATCTCGAAGATGCCGACCACCTTGAACGACTTGACGCGCGGCAGCGTGCCGGCGGGCGTCACCGTTCCCTGCGGCGTGATCACCAGCACCGGATCGCCGACACCGACGCGCAATGCGTGCGCGATTTCCGAGCCGAGCACGATGCCGAAGCCGCCGGGCCGCAGGTCCTCGAGACGCCCGGCCTTCATGTGCGTGCCGATGTCGGCCACGCCCTCCTCGAGCGCCGGATCGATGCCGCGCACCAGCACGCCGCGATTGACGTCGCCGGCCGTCAGCATCGCCTGACCGGCAACATACGGCGCCGCGGCGATCACCCGCTTGTCGCGCCGCGCGACCTTTGCCACCTGCTGCCAGTTTTGCAGGCTCGGCATGCCGCTGATCTCGACGTGCGCGGCCACCGACAGGATGCGGTTGCGCAGCTCGTCCTGGAACCCGTTCATCACCGACAGCACGACGATCAGCGCGGCGACGCCGAGCGCAATGCCGGCCATCGATGTCAGCGCGATGAACGAGATGAACGAGTTGCGGCTCGCACCCTTGCGCGTGCGGGTGTAGCGCAAACCGACGATCAGCTCGTAGGCGGCCATCCGCGTCACGCCCGCTGCATGATGCCGCTGCCACCTGCAAAGACAATGTTCGACATCGGGTAACGCACGCCGTCGGTCGCGAAGGGTCGCAATTATCGCATGCTAGACTCGCTCGACTGCCGACGGTGGCCGCGTCGCGCGACGGTATGTCGTGCGATCCGCCGCCACACTTCATGCAAATCGTCCTCGTCGCACCGCAGCTATTGTCGCTGCCCGCCGCCGTGTTGCGCGGATCGGCCTCGCTTGCGCGTCTTTCGGCATGGTCGGACCATTCGCGCTGCGCTGGTTCGCGCGAGGAGGCCCTGCTTGCCGAAGTCGGCCTGGGCGACGTCGGCGCCGGATCGCTGCTCGCACGCGCGCACGCGCTGTCGGCGCAGCCGGGACATTGGCTGGTCGCCGATCCGGTGACGCTGGTGCCCGGCCGCGATGACGTTTCCGTTGGCGCCCGCGTCGCAGATCTCGATGCCGCGTTCGTGACGCGTGCACTGGCCGCGCTCAACGCGCACTTCAGCATCGACGCGCTGCAGTTCATCGCGCCACGCCCGCAGCGCTGGCTTGCACGCGTCGAACCACCGGCGCAGGCAACGATGGTCGCCACTGAAGCGGCGATGGGCGGATCCGTGTATGTACATCGGCCCCAAGGCAGCGACGCGCGCCGCTTCGAGCGCTACGCGAACGAAATCCAGATGCTTCTGCACGACGCGCCCGAAAACGACGTACGCGAACGCGCGGGCCGCACGCCATTCAACGGTCTTTGGCTGTGGGGCGCGGCCGCGGCATCGCCTGCGGGGACGCACGCCGCCGCAACCGTGCGCATCGACGCGTATGGCGCCGGTGATGATGGCGATGACCTCGCGCGCGGCGCTGCACTGTACACCGGTGGCCATGCGCAAGCGCTCGGCGCTCATCTCGACATGGCGGACCATGGCGCGCAGCGTGCAGTGTTCACGTTGCCAGCGGCCACGCCGGCGACATTTGCCATGTACGACACGGCATGGCTCGCACCGGCGCTGTCGGCGCTGGCGCGCGGCACAATCTCGCACCTGGCGCTGATTGCGGATGGCGCCGGCACGCACCGCTGGTCGGTCGCCGCGCCTGGGTTCCTCGCGCGCCTGCGCACCGGCTTCGGTTCGCGACCCTTCGGCATTCCCGAGTGAACGTACGGATCGTGCGTCGCGAGCGCGGCGACGGCGCCGCCGCACTCGTCGCGCAAGGCGTGGATTGCGTGCTGGCGCGACTCTACGCGGCGCGCTCAGTGGCGTCGGCGGCCGAGCTCGACACGTCGTTTGCCACGCTTCCTCATCCATCGCTGATGAAAGGCATCGCCGAAGCCGCGCGGCGCCTGGTGACGGCAATCGATGGCAAGCAGCGCATCGTCATCGTCGCCGACTACGATGCCGACGGCGCCACGGCGTGCGCGGTCGGCGTGCGCGGACTGCGCGCGATGGGTGCGAACGTCGATTTCGTGGTCCCCAACCGCTTCGAGCATGGCTATGGCCTGACGCCGGAGATCGTCGCATGGGCCGCGGCCCGCGAGCCGCGCCTGATCGTCACCGTCGACAACGGTATCGCAAGCGTCGACGGCGTGCGCGCGGCGGCAGCGCGCCATATCGACGTGCTGATCACCGATCACCATCTGCCCGGTCCGGTGTTGCCCTCGCCAGCAATCATCGTCAATCCGAACCAGCCCGGCTGCACGTTCCCGTCGCGTAACCTAGCGGGTGTCGGCGTGATGTTTTACGTGCTGCTGGCCACGCGTGCGCTGTTGCGCGAGCGCGCGATGGACGGATCGCCGGCAGCGCCGCCTTTGCCCAATCTTGCCGCGCTGCTCGACCTTGTCGCGCTGGGCACGCTGGCAGACGTCGTGCCGCTCGACGCGCTCAATCGCGCACTCGTCGCGCAGGGCCTGAAACGCATCCGCACGGGAGGTGCGCAGGCAGGCGTCGCCGCGCTGTTCGCCGCGGCCGGACGCGACATCCGCTGTGCAAGCGCGTTCGACCTCGGCTTCGTCGCCGCGCCGCGCATCAACGCGGCCGGACGCCTCGAGGACATGAGCGTCGGCATCCGCTGCCTGATTGGCGACGACGCCGCGGAAGTGGCCGCCCTCGCGTCCCGCCTCGACGCGCTCAACGCCGAGCGGCGCACGATCGAGACGGCGATGCGCGACGAGGCCATGCGCGCCATGCAATCGCTCGATGACGCCGCACTGGCCGCCGCGCATTCGATCTGCCTGGTCGACGACCACTGGCATCAGGGCGTCGTCGGCATCGTCGCGTCGCGGCTCAAGGACCGCTACCATCGCCCGGCGATGGTGCTCGCGCCGGGCGATGCCGGCGAACTCAAGGGATCCGGGCGCTCGATCGCGGGATTTCACTTGCGCGATGCGCTTGACCTGATCGCCAAGCGCGAACCGGACCTGTTGCTGCGCTTTGGCGGCCATGCGATGGCGGCTGGCGTGACGATCGGTAGGGCGGACTTCGCACGCTTTCACGCGGCGTTCGAGCGAGTCGCGCGCGAATGGCTGTCGCCAGCGGACTTTGCCGGTGCGCTCGCCAGCGACGGCGACCTGACCGCGGCCGAGCTCTCGCTCGAGCTTGCACAGGCGATCGACGCTGGCGTGTGGGGGCATGGCTTCGCCGCGCCGCGCTTCGACGGCGCGTTCGAGGTCGTCGAGCGGCGGATCGTCGGTGGCGCGCATTCGCGGCTGCGATTGCGCGCGATGGGGGCCACCTACGACGCGATACTGTTCGGTCATGTCGGCGAGCTGCCGACGCGCATTCACGTCGCCTATCGGCCTGAAGTCAATCGCTTTCGCGGCGCGCCTTCGCTGCAACTGGTGATCGAACATTGGCAGCCGCTGCCAATCGATGCAGGCGCAGCATGACGGCACCTCGCGTGGCGCGTGCAGACTCGCAAACACAATGTCTGGCTGCGGTTCAATTTGCTGTTTTAATTAACTATAGTTGACCTGTACAGCTTCCTTAACCGCGGTGCGATGCGTGCTTGTGCATTGCAATATTTGCGGCTAAAGTGGGTGGGTTTGGGTGGCGGTCGAGCGCGGATCGCGGGCGACCGAACTGGATTTTGGGGAGCGGACAGGTCTTTGGGGAGCGTTATGCGATTGCGGGGCAAGGTTTCGATCATCACCGGCGGCGGACAGGGCATCGGCCGCGCCACGTCGCTCAAGTTCGCGCAGGAAGGCGCGCGAGTCGCGGTGTGCGACATCAATTTCGGTTCGGCGCAGGAAACCCAGGCGGCCATCGCCGCGGCGGGTGGCGAAGCGCTGGCATTCGCGGTGAACGTCACCGACAAGGCCGGCATCGGGCGCATGGTCGAGGGCGTGATGGCTGCGTGGGGCCGCATCGACACGCTGGTCAACAATGCGGGCATCGTGCAGGACGCGCGCCTGGTCAAGATGACCGATGCGCAATTCGACAGCGTGATCGATGTCAACCTGAAAGGCGTCTACAACTGCACCAAGGCGGTCGTCGACATCATGATCGCGCAAAACTCGGGATGCATACTCAACGCGTCGTCGATCGTCGGGCTGTACGGCAATTTCGGCCAGACCAACTACGCGGCGAGCAAGTTCGCCGTGATCGGCATGGCGAAGACCTGGGCGCGCGAACTCGGCGGCAAGGGCATTCGCGCCAACGCGGTGTGTCCGGGGTTCATCGAGACGCCGATCCTTGGGTCGATCCCGGACAAGGTGCTGGGCGCCATCCGCGACAAGGTGCCGCTGGGGCGCCTCGGCCGCCCCGAAGAAATTGCCAATACCTACGCATGGCTTGCATCCGACGAGGCGTCGTACATCAATGGCGCGGTCATCGAGGTTTCCGGCGGCGTGACCATCTAGCGCCCGCAACGGGCCGCGCGACGCCTCGACCGTGCGTCGGGCTTGAGATGACCGCCGACAGGCGAGTAGCATTCGCCATCACGTCCTTCGGAATCGATCGTGCTGCAAATCCTCGTCTTCATCGTCGCCGCATCCGCCGCTGCGCTGGCCAGCGCCGAAACCATCGGCGGCAATCCCGGACCGCAATACAACTACGTGTGCCCGAACTCGGACAACAAGCCGGCGCTGGACTGCTATTTCGATGCCGTCGGACACCTTTACACGATGTGCAAGCATGTGAAGAGCATCGAGATCATCGAATTCGGCTATGAACACTCGACCGAGGGCACCAACGCGGCGAAGAGCGAATCGTGCGTGGTGAAGCAGAAGCTCAACATGGCGCATCCGTACCAGGCGGCACTGAAGTCAGCGACGCATTCGACCAAAGTGCTCGAAGACCTGCGTGCGCTGCAACAGGAATGGCTGAAGGCACTGGCCGAGCTTGCATGGAAATCCGGCGAGAGCGACGAGACGTACAAGGAGCGCACGCAGGCTCCCTTCGCGGCGTTCTCCGAGCACATCGTCCAGGTCGAGACGGACATCCAGCTCGCGGCGTTGCAACCCGCGCAGAAGCATGCGCAGAAGCCCGCGGCCAAGCCGGTGCGCAAGGCTGCCCCGGCGAAGGCGGCCCCGGCGAAGGCGGCGCACTGACTGCGCGCGACGACGCACCCGATCGGTCGCCGGCCGACGACGACAGCGCCGAACTGCTGGCGATCTTCGACGACGGCGGCACGCTCGCGCAGGCGATGCCGGGATTCCGCCGGCGGCCGGGACAACTGGCGATGGCGAATGCCGTCGCGCGCACGATCCGCGACGCGGGCCAGCTCGTCGCCGAAGCGGGCACCGGCACCGGCAAGACATTCGCCTACCTGGTGCCGGCACTGATGTCCGGTGGCAAGGTCATCATCTCCACCGGCACCAAGACGTTGCAGGACCAGTTGTATGAGCGCGACCTGCCGCTGGTGCGCGACGCGCTGAAGTTGCCGGTGACGCTTTCGCTGCTGAAGGGCCGCGCCAACTATGTGTGCCTGCATCACCTCGAGAAGGCGTCACGCGAAGGCCGGCTGCCATCACGCGACGATGCGCGCCACCTGGCGAAGATCGTCCGCTTTGCGCAGGCCTCGGAACGCGGTGACCGCGGACAGCTCGCCGACGTGCCGGAGAACGCGACGATCTGGCCGCTGGTCACGTCGACGCGCGAGAACTGCCTCGGATCAAACTGCGGGTTCTTCCGCGAGTGCTTCGTGATGAAGGCGCGCAAGGACGCGCTCGATGCAGACGTCGTCGTCGTCAACCATCACCTGTTCTTCGCCGACATCATGTTGCGCGACGAAGGGCTTTCCGAGCTGCTGCCCGCGTGCAACACGGTGATCCTCGACGAAGCGCACCAATTGCCCGACACCGCGACGCTGTTCTTCGGCGAGCAGACCAGCGCGGGACAGGTCAACGATCTCGCGCGCGATGCCGAGGTGGCGGCGCGCAGCAGCGCGCGCGACATGCCGCAGCTGCCGGACGCCGCCGCCGACCTTGCGCCCGCGGTCAAGCGGCTGCGGCTCGCGCTGGGCGACATCCCCGGCAAGTTGCCGCGCGAAGCGGTGCTTGCACGCGCCGACGTCGGCGCCGCACTCGATGCGCTGGTCGCCGCGGTGGATCGTGCTGCAAGCGGACTCGCGCATGTCGCCGAGCGCAGCGAAGAGCTGGCGGCACTGGCCACGCGCACGCAGGAACTCGGCGAGCGCCTCACCCGCTGGCGTGACGATTCCGCGAACGACACTGCCAGCGGCGCCGCGGTCGATGACGCCGACGCTGCCGGCGGCTACATACGCTGGGTGGACGTGTCGCCCTATGGATTCCAGCTGCATTCATCACCGCTATCGGTCGCGCGCATCTTCCGTCGCCAGGTCGACACGTCCGGCCGCGCGTGGATTTTCACTTCGGCAACACTCGCGGTAGCGGGCAAGTTCGACCTCTACACGTCGACGCTGGGGCTGTCCGACGCGGTGACCGGATGCTGGGAAAGCCCGTTCGACTACGCGACGCAGGCGCTGCTGTACCTGCCGCACGACCTGCCCGCCCCCAACGCGCCCGAACACACCGACGCCGTCGTCGATGCAGCACTGCCGGTGATTCGCGCGAGCGGCGGACGCGCGTTCATGCTGTTCACGACGTTACGTGCGCTGACGCGCGCGAAGGCGCGGCTCGCCGATGCGTTTGCGCGGGAGTCGCTGGCGTTTCCGATCCTCGTGCAGGGAGAAGGCTCGAAAACCGAGTTGCTGGAGCGTTTTCGCAGGCTCGGCAACGCAGTGTTGCTGGGCTCGGCGAGCTTCTGGGAAGGCGTGGATGTCGCCGGCGACGCGCTGTCGGTCGTCGTCATCGACAAGCTGCCCTTCGCGCCGCCCGACGATCCGTTGCTCGCCGCCCGGCTGCGCAAGCTCGAGAACGACGGCGGCAACGCGTTTCGCGACTGGCAGCTGCCGCAGGCGGCGATCAGCCTGAAGCAGGGTGCGGGACGCCTGATCCGCACCGAGACCGATCGCGGCGTGCTGATGATCGGCGACCCGCGGCTGGTGGACAAGCCGTACGGCAAGATGCTGTGGCGCAGCCTGCCGCCGATGCGGCGCACGCGCGACGTGGCAGAAGTGCAGGCATTCTTCCGCAGCGATCCACCCGCATAGTCAGCGAAAGGTAGCGCGCGGGCTTGCCCGCCGCGGCGACCGACGCGTTGCGCGATTGGTGCGGTTACCGGTGTGCAGCGACTACCAGATCTTCCACCAGGGCTTGGGCACCGCCGCCACCAGGTACTTGCTGTGCGGGTAGGTCTTCTCCAGCACGCGACGGCTGTCGTCGCGCAGTACCGGCAATCCCAGCTTGTCGTAGGACTTGGTCAGCACGTCGAGCGCGTCTTCGTTGGCCGGATGCTGCGGATAGGTGACGAGCGATCCCGCGGCACGTTCGGCGGATGCGACGTATG
>JBDTJK010000109.1:0-7417 GCA_039935875.1 Casimicrobiaceae bacterium | reverse complement strand
CGTAGTTCTTGAACACGCGCAGCAGCGGTTGCCACGCGTCGGGCGCATAGCCCAGCCCGAAGCGCGCGGCAATCTCGCCCGTCAGTCCGCGACGCTTCAGGTATTCGATCGCGCGCGGGCTGTCCTTAAGCGCTGCGCGGTAGAAATGCGCGGCGGACAGCAGGTGGTCAGTCAGGTCGACCGCTTCGGCGCGGCGTTCGCGCTCACCTGGCCGCTCCTCGCGCGGCACGTCGAGGCCCGCGTCGCGGGCCAGCTCGTCGACGGAGTCGGGGAATGACTTGCCGCCATATTCCATCAGGAAACCGATGGCCGTGCCGTGCGCGCCGCAGCCGAAGCAGTGGTAGAACTGCTTGGTAGGACTGACGGTGAACGACGGCGATTTCTCGCTGTGGAACGGGCAGCACGCCGCGTAGTTCGCGCCGGTTTTCTTGAGCGGCACATAGCGGTCGATCACGTCGACTATGTCGACGCGCCCGAGCAGCGTCTGGATGAAATCGTCTGGAATCACGGCAATCGGCGCGTAGGGCGCGGACAGGCATCGCGCGCGAGTCGTGAAGCATGGATGCTCGACTCGCGCGGGGATGCTCACACGGCAGGGAACGCCTGCATTATAGGCGGGCGCAGAAGTTTTGGAAGCCGCGCGCCTGCTGACAGTGTTCGCGGCCGCAGGTGCAGGACGCAAGCGGGCACACGTGCGCCGCTGATCGCGGCCGTGACGGCCAGTATCGAACAGCGAGCGGGAGGCGGCGGCAAAAATACCGGCACGCGAGTTTCAGCCCGCGAGCGCTGCCTTGACCTTCGCCGAAACGGCACTCATGTCGGCGCGGCCCGCCAACGCGGGCTTCACTACCGCCATCACCTTGCCGATGCCGGCGGCGCCCGATGCGCCGGTCGACACAATGGCTTTCGAGATTGCGGCATCGATCTCGGCATCGGACAGCTGCGCCGGCAGATAGGTCGCGAGGATCACGATCTCCGCGCGTTCGGCATCCGCCAGGTCGTTGCGATTGCCGGCGACGAACTGCGTGATCGAATCCTTGCGCTGCTTGATCATCTTGTCGACGATCGCCACCACGTCGGCGTCGGTGAGCTCGATGCGCTCGTCGACCTCGCGCTGCTTCATGGCGGCGAGCAGCAGGCGGATCGTCGACAGCCGCGCCGTTTCGCGCGCGCGCATCGCGTTCTTCATGTCTTCGGTGATGCGATCCTTGAGCGGGCTCATGGTGGACTCTCGTAGGGAGTTACGAAGGCGGATACGGTGCCGACGCTGCGGAAAGCAAAAAGGGGCGAATCGCTTCGCCCCTTGCATGTACGGCTCTATGCGCGCCGGTTCAGAACAGCTTGGGTGGCAGTTGCTGGCTGCGGATGCGCTTGTAGTGGCGCTTGACCGCGGCGGCCTTCTTGCGCTTGCGCTCGGCGGTGGGCTTTTCGTAGAACTCGCGTGCGCGCAGTTCCGTCAGCAGGCCGGTCTTTTCGATCGTGCGCTTGAAGCGGCGAAGGGCTGCCTCGAAGGGCTCGTTTTCACGGACGCGGACACTCGGCATAAAGATCGTTTCCTTGGCAAACGCTTGGGGTAACTGCGACAGCCCGAAAGTATAGCAAGCCCTGGCCGGTCCGGCAACCCCCTGTAAGCTTTCGGTTTTCCGCTTCGATTGTTCCGGATGCGCGTGCTGGGAATCGAGACCTCCTGCGACGAGACCGGCGTGGCCCTGTACGACACGGCCGCCGGCCTGCTCGCACACGCCCTGCATTCGCAGGTGGCGATGCACGCCGACTACGGCGGGGTGGTGCCCGAGCTCGCGTCGCGCGACCACGTGCAGCGGCTGGTGCCGCTGATCGAGAGCGTGATCGCGCAGGCCGGGTTGACCCTCCGCGACGTCGATGCGATCGCCTATACGCAGGGGCCGGGGTTGGCCGGCGCGCTGCTGGTGGGAGCCAGCGTCGCCAATGCGCTGGGCTTCGCGCTTGGCCGTCCCGTGCTCGGCGTGCATCACCTGGAGGGGCACCTGCTGTCGCCCCTGCTCGCCACGCCCGCGCCCCGGTTTCCGTTCGTCGCGCTGCTGGTATCCGGCGGCCACAGCCAGTTCTACGACGTGCGCGCAGTTGGCGACTACCGCCTGCTGGGCGACACGCTCGACGACGCGGCCGGCGAGGCGTTCGACAAGACCGCCAAGCTGCTTGGATTGGGCTATCCCGGTGGACCGGCGCTGGCGGCGCTGGCGCAGCAGGGACGGCCGGGCGTGGTCACGTTGCCGCGGCCGATGATCGATTCGCCGAACCTCGACATGAGTTTCTCCGGCCTCAAGACCGCGGTGCGCGTGCTGGTGCAGAAAATGTCGCACGAAGGCCCGCTGACCGTATCGGCACGAGCCGACATCGCCTGCGAGTTCGAGGCGGCGGTTGTCGACGTGCTGGCCGCGAAGGCAGTCGCGGCGCTGGCCGCCAGCGGACGCTCGACACTGGTCGTTGCCGGCGGAGTGGGTGCGAACCTTCGCTTGCGCGAGCGGCTGACGCGTGTCGTCGAAGCGCGCAATGGACGCGTGTATTTTCCGCAGATCGCGTTCTGCACCGACAACGGCGCGATGATCGCACTGGCAGGCGCGTTGCGCATAGCCCATGCACGACCGGCAGGGGCGGCGTTCGACGTGCGGCCGCGCTGGGAACTGCAGGATGCCGAGTAGACGAAAGCGCGTCAGCGCATTTCAGCGGCCGATCGCGTTTTCCTCGCCGCGCATCAGCTTGCGGATGTTCTCGCGATGGCGGATGACGAGCAGCACGGCGATGGCGGCACACGCCGCGGTGGTCAGCGTTGCGCCGAACTGGTAATACATGCCGAGCGGCATCAGCAAAGCGGTGACGAGTCCCGCCACCGAGCTGATCTTGAATCCCACGGCCAGCACTAGCCAGACGACCGTTAGCGCAAGCCCCAGCGGCCAGTAGAACGCGAACACGATGCCCGCCGCAGTGGCCACGCCCTTGCCGCCGCGGAAATGGAAGTAGATCGGGTAAAGGTGCCCGACGAACACCGCGAGCGCCGCGGCTGGCACCGTCCATTCGGGTAGCGGCCACGCTGCGCTGATGCGCTGCGCAAGCATGACGACGACGAAACCCTTGATGCCGTCGCCGGCGAGCGTCAGCAACGCCGCCTTGCGATGGCCGGTGCGCAGCACGTTGGTCGCGCCGGGATTGCGCGAGCCGTATTGGTGCGGATCGGGCAGGCCGAACGCGCGGCTCACCACCACCGCAAACGAGATGGAGCCGATCAGATAAGCTGCGACGACAATGAGCGCGGCCACCAGCATCGATTTCCCTGTCAGCTAGAATCGCGGCGATTCTAGCAAAGCACCGGCCCGCCAACTTTGCCTGCGATGAACACCATCATCATCCACGACCTGCGGGTGCAGACCACGATCGGCATCTATCGATGGGAAGCGCACCTGCCACAGACGATTCGCCTCGATCTCGAGATCGGCATGCCGTCGCAGACGCCGTTTGTCAGCGGCGACTTTGCCGATGCGCTCGACTATGCGGCGATCGTGCGCCGCATCAAGGCCTACACCGCGGGGCACGCGTACCCGTTGATGGAGCGCTTCGCCGAAGGCCTGGCCGACGTCGTGCTGCAGGAATTCGGGGTGCCCTGGGTCAAGCTGCGCGTGGTGAAGCTGGCGGCGCTGCCCGGCGTGAAGGAAATCGGCATTGCGATCGAACGCCACGCGAAGTGACACGCCACGTGCCTCGCGCCCGATCGCCTGCGCGGCCGGCCGTAGTTCCCTCGGGATCGGGAAGGCCGATGAAAATATTGCGCAATCGACCTATCCGCAGCGCGGTGACGGGCGATGAGAACACAACCGGCGCGAGCCGGTGCCGGCAGCTGCATGCGCTGGTGCTGGGGATCACCGTCGCCAGCCTCTGCTTTCTGCCGGGCTGCATGCCGGTGAAGAACATATCCGAGCCAACTGCGGCCGTCCCGCCGGCTGACGTGGCCGCTGCTGCAACCAACGCGGACGACCCGTACCTGTGGCTCGAGGCCACCGACGACGCGAAGGCGCTCGACTGGGTGAAGGCGCGCAACGCCGACACCGTTGCACGCTACGCGGCGACACCCGCCTTTGCGACGTTGCGCGACCGGATACTGGAAGTGATGGATTCGGCGGGACGCATCCCGCTGGTGCAAAAGCTGGGGGACTACTACTACAACTTCTGGCGCGACGGCCAGCATCCGCTGGGCGTGTGGCGGCGCACCACGCTGATCGAATACCGCAAGGCTCATCCGCGCTGGGATGTCGTGATCGACGTCGATGCGCTGGCTGCGGCCGAGAACGAAAAGTGGGTGTGGCACGGCGCCGACTGCCTGCGTCCCGAATACCGTCGCTGCCTGGTCTCGCTGTCGCGCGGCGGCGCCGATGCGGTGGTCGTGCGCGAGTTCGATGTGAAGGTGCGTGCGTTCGTCAGCGGCGGCTTCACACTGGCCGAGGCCAAATCCGACATCGGCTGGATTGACGCCGACAACCTGTACGTGGCCACCGACTTCGGACCGGGCTCGCTGACCCGCTCGGGCTATCCGCGGGTGGTCAAGTCGTGGCGGCGCGGCACGCCGTTGAGCGACGCGGCGCTGGTGTGCGAGGCCCGCGAGGAGGATCTTTCGGCCACGGCGTATCGCGACCACACGCCGGGATTTGTTCGCGATTTCGTCGTGCGCGCGCTGGCGTTCTACGACACCGAGCAGTTCCTGCGCATGCGCGACGGCACGCTGCAACGCATCGAAGTGCCCAACGACGCCAGTATCAAGGTGCATCGCGAATGGCTCACCGTGCAGCTGCGCTCGGCATGGAACGTTGGAGGCAAGACGTATCCGGCCGGTGCGCTACTCGCCACGAATTTCGACGAGTTCATGGCCGGCAAGCGCGCGTTGCGCATTTTGTTCACGCCGACCGACAGCACGTCGCTGGACAGCTATTCGTGGACCCGGCATCACCTGATCGTCAACACGATGCACGATGTGGTCAGTCGTCTCGAAGTGCTGACCCCGGCTGCCGGGCAATGGAAGCGCGAGCCGCTGGGCGGTGCGCCGGCGCTTAGCACCATCAGCGCGAGCAGTGTCGACGAGGAGCACAGCGACGCCTATTTCCTCACGGTGTCAGGCTTTCTCGAGCCGGCGACGCTTTATTACGGCACGCTCGGTACCGGTCATGCGGCGGCGATCAAGCACAGTCCCGGATTCTTCGACGCAGCGAAATACGCGGTGCACCAGTATTTCACCGCTTCGAAGGACGGCACGCGCGTGCCGTACTTCGTGATCGCGCCGAAGAACCTCAAACTCGATGGCAACAACCCCACGGTGTTGTACGGCTATGGAGGCTTCGAGATATCGATGCAGCCGCACTACAGCGGTACGGTAGGGCGCGCATGGCTCGACAAGGGAGGCGTGTTCGTCGTCGCCAACATCCGTGGCGGCGGCGAATATGGCCCGCGCTGGCACCTGGCCGCATTGAAGGCCAACCGCGCGCGCGCCTACGAGGATTTCGCGGCAGTGGCGATGGACCTGACTGCGCGCCGTATTTCGGCGCCCTCACACCTGGGCGCGTTTGGCGGCAGCAACGGCGGCCTGCTGGTCGGCAACATGCTGACGCAGTATCCGCAACTGTTCGGCGCGGTCGTCTGCGAAGTGCCGCTGCTCGACATGAAGCGCTACACGCACCTCGCGGCGGGCGCATCCTGGATTGCCGAATATGGCGATCCCGACAAGCCCGCGGACTGGGAATACATCCGCACGTTCTCGCCGTACCAGAACGTGCGCGCGGGAGAAAAATATCCGCCGATGCTGTTGACGACGTCGACGCGCGACGACAGGGTGGGTCCCGCGCAGGCGCGCAAGATGGCGGCGCGGATGCTGCAGTTCGGCGATGACGTGAGCCTCTACGAGAACATCGAGGGCGGACATGGCGGCGCGGCGGACAACAGGCAGGCGGCCTTCATGGCGGCGCTCGCCTATACATACCTGTGGGAGCACCTCAAGTAGCGTGCCACGTTGCGCGCATCAGCCGCGCGGATGATGCGCGGCGTGCAACGCCTTGAGACGCTCGCGCGCGACGTGCGTATAGATCGTCGTCGTCGTGATGTCCGCGTGGCCGAGCAGCAACTGCACCACGCGCAGGTCGGCGCCATGATTGAGCAAGTGCGTGGCAAACGCATGGCGCAGCACGTGCGGCGACAGTGTCGCGGCGGCAATGCCGGCGACCTGTCCGTGGCGCTTGATCAGCGCCCAGAATGCCTGCCGCGTCAGCGGCGTGCGGCGCGACGTGATGAAGACGTGCGGATCCTTCGACTCGCCGGCGATCGCGTGACGCGCAGTGGCGAGGTAGCGCTCGATCCACACGATGGCTTCCTCGCCCAGCGGCACCAGGCGTTCCTTGCTGCCCTTGCCGATCACGCGCACGACGCCGCTCTGCAACGACACCTGCGCGTGTTTCAATCCCACCAGTTCCGACACGCGCAAGCCGGTGGCATACAGTGTTTCCAGCATCGCGCGATCGCGCAGGCCGAGCGGCGTCGCGACATCGGGTGCTGCAAGCAGCGCTTCGACCAGTGTTTCGGACAGTCCCTTCGGCAAACGCCTCCCGGGCCGCGGTGGCCGCACGCGCAGCGTCGGGTCTTCGCTCAGCGTGCCGCGCTCGAGCTGCATCCGGTAGAAGCGCTTCAGCGCGGATAACCGGCGCCCGATCGACGTCGCCTTTGCCTTGGCGCGAAACTGGTCTGCCAGCCAACGTTCGACGTCGCCGCGGCCGGCGCCGATCAGCGGGCGGCCGGAGAGTGCGAGCCAATCGGTCCATGCGACCAGATCGCGCCGGTACGCCGCCAGCGATGCAGGCGCCAATCCGTCCTGCAGCCACAACTGGTCGCAGAAGGCGTCGATGCATGCTCCGTCGGCCGCCGACGTCGTGTGCGCGTTCACCACGGACGCAGGGCGAGCGGCATCATCGATCGCGCCGTTGACCACGCAACAACGGCGCGTCGAAAAACCTGCGCTCGTGCGCGAGCAGCCAGCGCTTTATGCGCAACGGATCGCTGGCGGTCGAATGCATGAAGCCGCCGAGGTCGCCGCGGCTGCCGGTCACGCGATGGCACGGGATGATCAGGGCGATCGGGTTCGAACCGCAGGCCTGGCCGACGGCGCGCGGCGAAGAGACGAGCTTCTGCGCGAGCTCGCCATAGGTGCGCGACTCGCCGCACGGAATGTCGAGGATCGCCTGCCACGCGCGTTGCTGGAACGGCGTGCCGCGTGGCTTCAGCGCGACCGCGAACGGGTATTGCGGGTCGGCGAGGTAGCGTTCGATGTCGCTGATCGCGTTTTCCGCCATTGGCGAAGCGGGTGCGCGCAGCGCGTGCGTCGCTGCCAGGTAGTCGACGCCGGTGATGC
>JBDTJK010000108.1:0-12976 GCA_039935875.1 Casimicrobiaceae bacterium | reverse complement strand
GGCTGGTCGGGCTCGGCCTTTCGAAGTGGGCGTACCTGTTCTGGATCGATATCCTCGTCGTCGTCCTCGGCTTCTTCCTGCCGCCGGTGGCGATCATCCTGATGGTGACGCCGGTGATCATGCCGGGGCTGCTCGCGCACGGCTTCGACCCGATCTGGTTCGGCGTCAACATGACCATCATCATGGAGATGGGGCTGATTCATCCGCCGGTCGGGCTCAATCTGTTCGTGATCCAGGGCATCGCGCCCGACATCACGCTGAAGCAACTGGTCTGGGGCGTGATGCCGTTCATCGTCATCATGATGCTGTTCATCGTCGCGATCTCGCTCGCGCCGGGGATCGCGTTGTGGCTACCGAACCTGTTCTTCCAGCATTGAGGGCCGGTTCGGGTACATCGGGGCAGGCGCAAATGTGCGAAGCAGCCGCAGGCGCCCGGCGCGAACGCCGGCCGTGTATCGAACCTGGGCGACCCGCTTGCGCCGCTTTCAGCGCGACGTCGGTCACGGCGCTCGGTGCCTCCGCAGTTTCCACAACCTCCAGCGGAATCGGATTTCCACGAGTTTTACAAACGGATCGATTGGCGCAGTCTCGCCATGCTGCTATGTGCGCCAACGGACAGACTCGACCGAGCCGCCGGAGCAGAGTCGGTAGCGTGGTCTCTACCTGGACATCAACAAGGACGAGCAGAAAGCTCGCTTGGCGTTGCGCAAGCGAGATCCACTCAAGCAGTGGAAGAGCAGTCCGATCGACGACGTGGCCGTGGCGCACTGGGATGCCTACACGCAGGCCCGCGATGCAATGCAGCTCGGCTTCCACACAGCCGCAGCGCCGTGGCTCATCGTGCGCACCGACAGCAAGCGTCACGCCCGGCTGAACCTGATCCGGGACATGCTGTTTCGCCTGCATTACAGCGGCAAGCGCAAGGCGCCGGTGCAACCCGACCGCGACATCGTTTTCGAGTTCACGCCGGACTGCATTGCCACGCAGCGGTTGGCGCGCTGAACCTTGAAACCTCACATGGCCGTTCCGAAGCGAGCTCGCAAAGCAGTGCACAGCACCGAGGTCATCCAGTGAATATCCCGCGGCCGTTGGCAGAGCTGAACGCGGGTGTCGTCACCGCCGTGCGCGGCAGCGTCGTCGACGTGCGCTTCGATGGCGTCCTGCCGCCCATCCGCACACTGCTGCGCGCGGGCGGCGACGGCGAAATGGCGATCGAAGTACTCACTCAGGTCGACGCTAGCCACGTGCGCGGCATCGCGCTGACGCCGACGCAGGGCCTGGCGCGCGGCATGCCGGTGTCGGACACCGGTGGGCCGCTGCTCGCGCCGGTCGGCAAGGCGATCCTTTCGCGCATGTTCGACGTTTTCGGCCATGCGATCGACCGTCGGGACGAACCCGAGGATGTCTCGTGGCGATCGGTGCATCGGGAGCCGCCGCCATTGATCAAGCGCTCCACCACATCGGTTATTTTCGAGACCGGCATCAAGATGATCGACGTGCTGGTGCCGCTGGAAACCGGCGGCAAGGCCGGCCTGTTCGGTGGGGCAGGCGTCGGCAAGACAGTGCTGCTGACCGAAATGATCCACAACATGGTCGGCAAACACGAGAACGTGAACAAGGGCGTCAGCATCTTCTGCGGCATCGGCGAACGCTGCCGCGAAGGCCAGGATCTCTATGCCGAGATGAAGAAGGCGGACGTGCTGAAGAACATGGTGATGGTCTTCGGCCAGATGAACGAGCCCCCGGGCGCGCGCTTCCGTGTCGGCCAGGCTGCCCTGACGATGGCCGAGTACTTCCGCGACGACGAGCAACGCGACGTGCTGCTGCTGATCGACAACATCTTCCGCTTCATCCAGGCGGGCTCCGAGGTCTCGGGACTGATGGGGCAGATGCCGTCACGCCTGGGTTACCAGCCGACGATGGGCACCGAGCTATCGGCCCTGGAGGAGCGCATCGCCAACACCGACAGCGGCGCGATCACGTCGATCCAGGCGGTCTACGTACCGGCCGACGACTTTACCGACCCGGCCGCAGTGCACACGTTCTCGCATCTGTCGGCGTCGATCGTGCTGTCGCGCAAACGCGCCGGCGAGGGCCTGTTCCCGGCGATCGACCCGCTGCAGTCGAATTCGAAGATGGCCACGCCGGGCATCGTCGGCGAGCGGCACTACGCACTGGCGCAGGAGATCCGGCGCACGCTGGCGCAATACGCCGACCTGAAGGACATCATTGCGATGCTTGGCCTGGAGCAACTGGCGCCAGCGGACCGTGCGGTCGTGGCGCGCGCGCGCCGGCTCGAACGATTCCTGACCCAACCCTTCTTCACCACCGAGCAGTTCACCGGTCTGCAGGGCAAGCTGGTCAGCCTGGCCGACGCACTCGACGGGTGCGAGCGCATCCTGCGCGACGAGTTCAAGGACCGCGCCGAGAGCTCGCTGTACATGATCGGTGCGATTGCGGAGGCGAAGGCTGACGCGCCCGCCCTGGCGAAGGGCAATGCAAGTCCGGCTATCGACAAGCCCGCCGCGCCTGCGCAACCGGAGGTTGCCCATGCGCCTTGAGGTGTTGCTGCCGTTCCGGGTCTTCGTCGAGGCGGCTGACGTGTCGCGCATCGTCGCCGAGACACCCGAAGGTTCGTTCGGGCTGTTGCCGCACCGGCGCGATTGCGTCGCCGCCCTGGTGCCCGGCATCCTGACCTACGAAAGCGACGCAGCGGGCGAAGTCTTCGTCGCGGTCGACCAGGGTGTGCTGACGAAGATCGGCAACGAAGTGCGGGTCGCCGTGCGTCGCGCTTCAACCGGCACCGACCTGGCGCAGTTGCGCGACGCAGTGCAACGCGACTACCTGGCGCTCGACGCACTCCAACAACGTGCAAGCGCGGCCACTCGCAAGTTGGAGAGCGGCTTCGTCGGCCGCTTCGCGAGGTTCCACGGTGAATGAGCCGACGACGGACCGACGGCTCGCCGATCAGGTCGGCGCCAAGGCCGCGCGCAAGCTGCGCGCACGACGCAACGACGCGCCAGGGGTCTGGTCGGGCCTCGGCATGATGGGGCTGATCGGCTGGTCGATAGTGGTGCCGACGCTGGCGGGTGCCGCGCTGGGCATCTGGCTCGATGCGAGGCACCCTGGTACGCACCCGTGGTCGCTGGCGCTGTTGATGGCCGGCCTGGTGCTGGGCTGCCTGAACGCCTGGCGCTGGGTGTCTCAGCAGGATCGTGCGATGCACGAGGACGATCGTGCCGCCGGGCACGAGCTCGAAGACTGATCGGGATGCACGACGCCCTCGCGCTGCCGCTCGCCGCCCTCGCCGGCATCCTGCTCGGCCTGTTCTTTTTCGGCGGGCTGTGGTGGACCGTGCGTCGGGCGGTCGGCTCAACCCGATCGGCACTCTGGGTCGGGGCAAGCCTGCTGCTGCGCATGGGATGCACCGCGGGCGGATTCGTCGTCGTCTCCGCAGGTGACTGGCAGCGGATGCTGGCATGCCTGCTCGGATTCTCAGCCGCGCGCTGGCTGGTGGTTCGTATGAGCAGCGACCGGGGTCCGACCTGATCCGCCATGCGCCTCGGACCCGATCAACTGGTTTTCTGGCAGCACGGGCTGGTCAAGCTCAACGGCACGATCGTGTTTACATGGGCCCTGATGGCGGTGCTGGTGCTCGGCTCGATGCTGATCACGCGCAAGCTCTCCACCGACCACCTGCGCTCGCGTTGGCAGAACCTGCTGGAAATCGTCGTCACCGGCATCGCGCAGCAGATCAGCGAAGTCGGCCTGCAGCGTCCCGAGCGCTACCTCGCCTTCCTGGGGACGCTGTTCCTGTTCGTCGCAGTCGCGGCGCTGGCGACCGTCGTACCGGGCTACGAGCCGCCGACCGGATCGCTATCGACCACCGTCGCGCTGGCACTGTGCGTCTTCGTTGCCGTGCCGCTGTTCGGCATCCGCGAACAGGGCCTGGGGGACTACCTGAAGTCCTACCTGCAGCCGACGGTGATCATGCTTCCTTTCAACCTCATCAGCGAACTCTCGCGCACCCTCGCGCTGGCGGTGCGCCTGTTTGGCAACATGATGAGCGGCGCGATGATCGTCGGCATCCTGCTGACGATCACGCCGTTCCTGTTCCCGGTGGTTATGACCCTGCTCGGCCTGCTGACCGGCATGGTGCAGGCCTACATCTTCAGCATCCTGGCAGCGGTCTACCTCGCCGCCGCCACGCGGCCGAATCTGCCGACCGCCACGCCCACCACGGCCACACGCTGAACCCGACAAGGAAACTCAATGGACAGCCAGACCCTCATCGCGGCGATCTCGATCGTCATCGCCGGCATCACCACGGGCTTCGGCACCATGGGCCCGGCGCTGGCAGAGGGCCGCGCCGTCGCAACCGCGCTGACGGCGCTGGCACAGCAACCCGACGCGTCGGCGACCATCACGCGCACGCTCTTCGTCGGCCTGGCGATGATCGAATCGACGGCGATCTATTGCTTCGTGGTGTCGATGATCCTGATCTTCGCCAACCCGTTCTGGAACGCAGCGATAGCTCACGCTGCAGCGGCGGCAGGCAAGTAGGCCATGCTGATCGACTGGTTCACCGTCGGTGCTCAGGTGCTCAACTTCGTGGTCCTCGTCTGGCTGATGAAGCGGTTTCTCTATCGGCCGGTGCTGGATGCGATCGCGGTGCGCGAGAAGCGCATCGCCGACCAGGTTGCCGACGCCGCGGCGAAGGAGACGCAGGCAACGAGCGAACGCAAGACCTTCGCAGACAAGAACACTGCCTTCGACCAGCAGCGTGCCGGCCTGATGGACAGGGCCATCGCGGACGCCAAGGCGGCCGGCCTTCAGGCCGCCGACGAAGCGCGCAAGGCGGCCGATGTGCTGGCGGCACAGCGCCGGCAGGCGCTGGCCACGCAGGCCGCGCATTTGCAGCAATTGATCGCCGATCGTGCGGCGCACGAAGTGTTCGCCGTCGCCCGCAAGGCATTGAACGATCTGGCGAACGTGACCCTGGAGGAGCGCATGGTCGAGGTCTTCACGCGGCGCATCAGCGAGCTGCCCGCCTCGGCCAGCAAGCAGTTGGCGGCGGCGTTGAAGCAATGCGCTGAACCCGCGCTGGTGCGCAGTCGCTTCGAGCTGTCCGCCGATCAGCGTGCCGCGATCAGCAACGCGATCAGCGCGGGCGTTTCCGCCGATGTGCCGTTGCGCTTCGAGACTGCGGTCAATACGGTGTGTGGCATCGAACTGAAGGCCGGTGGCCAAAAGCTGGCCTGGAACATCGACGAGTACCTGCGCGATCTCGAACACGACGTGGCGGCACTGCTGCTCCCACCAGCGAAGCCGGTCGCCAAGCCTGCAAGCCCCGAGGCGTCGAAGACCAACGCGTTGCCGGAGCCTCTCGTCGATCCGGTGGGGGGATGAGTGCGGCACCCGACGCAATCCAATCGACGGCGGGAAGCGGCGCCGCCGCGATTGCGCTCGATCGCGGCTTCGCAGCAGTGGCGCAGGGACGGGTTGCGTTCGAGCCGGAACTCGTGCCGCGCGAGGTCGGCACCGTCACGCAAGTGACCACTGGCATCGCCCACGTAAGCGGCTTGCCCAGCGCCGGCTTCGATGAACTGGTGATGTTCCCCGGGGGACTGGCGGGCATCGCTTTCAACGTCGACGAGCACGACCTGGGCGTCGTGCTGCTGGGCGAGTACTGGCACCTGCAGGCCGGCGACGAAGTGCGTCGGACCGGGCGCGTGATGGACGTGGCCGTCGGCCCGGCGCTGCTCGGGCGCGTCATCGACCCGCTCGGACAGCCGCTCGATGGTCTCGGCCCCGTCGATGCGACGGCACGGCTGCCGATCGAGCGGCCTTCCCCCGCAATCATGGACCGCGCGCCGGTGGACGTGCCGCTGCAAACCGGCCTGAAGGTCATCGACGCGCTGATTCCCATCGGCCGCGGCCAGCGCGAACTGATCCTCGGCGATCGCCAGACCGGCAAGACCGCGATCGCGCTCGACGCGATCCTGAACCAGCGCGGGCAGGACGTGGTCTGCGTCTACTGCGCCATCGGGCAGCGCGCGGCGGCCGTGGCCCAGGCCGTGGCGACGCTGCGTGAGAAGGGCGCGATGGACTATACGGTAGTCGTCGTCACCGAAGGCAACCAGCCGCCAGGGCTGGCTTACATCACGCCCTATGCGGCGACGAGCATCGCCGAACACTTCATGGAGGCCGGTCGCGACGTGCTGATCGTCTACGACGACCTGACCCAGCACGCACGCGCCTACCGGGAGTTGTCGTTGCTGCTGCGCCGCCCGCCCGGACGCGAGGCGTTCCCGGGCGACATCTTCTACATCCATTCGCGGCTGCTCGAACGCTCCACCCACCTCTGCCCCGAACGCGGCGGCGGGTCGCTCACGGCGCTGCCGATCATCGAGACCGAGGCCGAGGACATATCGGCGTACATCCCGACCAACCTGATCTCGATCACCGACGGCCAGGTCTATCTGTCGCCGTCTCTGTTCGAACTCGGCGTGCTACCCGCGGTGGACGTCAGCAAGTCGGTGTCGCGGGTAGGTGGCAAGGCGCAGCTCATCGGCTTCCGCGCCGTGGCGGGCGACTTGAAGCTGGCCTATGCGCAGTTCGAGGAACTCGAGTCGTTCTCGCGTTTCGGCGCGCGGCTGGATGATGCGACTCGCAAGACGATCGAGCATGGGAAGCGCCTTCGCGCGTGCCTGAAGCAGCCGCAGTTCGAACCCGTCGCGGTACCGGCGCAGATCGCCGTGCTGCTGGCGTTGACCGCGGGACTGTTCGACAGCGTGCCGCTGCCGCGCATGGCCGAGGCGCAGCGTGCCGTAGAGGCCTCCGCCGCCAAGCTCCCTGCTCCGCTATGCCAGCGCCTGGTCGGTACGCACGAGCTCAACGACGAGGATCGCCGTGCCGTCACCGACCTCGCAACTGCGGCGTTGAGGGCGTTCTTGCCGACGTCCGGCAGCGACCTAGCCCCGAAGGTCGAGGCATGAGCGCGCCGGACCGTTTTTTGGCGCGCCCGGATCGCGCAGCGGGCAGGCGCAATGAGCGATAGCATCGCCGCACTGCGCCGCAAGATCGAGGGTGCCGGCGATCTGCACGCCGTCGTGCGCACGATGAAAGCGCTGGCAGCGTCGAGCATCGGCAACTACGAGCGTTCGGTGATTGCGCTCACAGACTACGACCGCACGGTTTCGCTCGGCCTGGGTGAGTGCTTTCGACAAGCACGCGCCAGTCCAGACGCCGCGCCCGAGCGCGCACCGGCCAGGAAGCTGGGCTCGATCGATGCCATCGTGTTCGGCTCGGACCAGGGCCTGGTGGGCGCGTTCAACGATGTGATCGCCGATCATGCAATCGGAACCCTGGCCGATCTGCCGGGTCGGGCCAGGGTGTGGGCCGTCGGTGAGCGTGTACAGGCACGCCTGAAGGCTTCCGGCGTCGACGTGCTGGGCGTGTATGCCGTGCCGAACTCGGTCGACGCCATCGCTCCGCTCGTGGCGCAGATCCAGATCGACAACGAAGCGCGCCGCGCGCGCGCGGACCCCGGACGGATCACGCAGGTGTATCTCTTCCACAACCGGCCGCTGGCTGCTTCGCTGTACGAGCCGATCGGCCAGCGGCTGTTGCCATTGGACGCAGCCTGGCAGCTTAGCCTGGCGGCCGTGCCTTGGCCCGGCAAGGTCGCGCCTCAAATACTGGACCACGGCGCGACGACATTGCGCGCATTGATCCGCGAGTACCTGTTCATCTCGTTGTTCCGAGCCTGCGCCGAATCGCTGGCGAGCGAGAATGCCAGCCGCTTGGCGGCGATGGAGCGCGCCGATCGCAACATCAAGGACCTGCGCGAGCACCTGCAGGGCCGTCTTCGGCGGCAGCGGCAAGGTTCGATCGACGAGGAGCTCTTCGATGTCACGTCAGGCTACGAAGCTTTGGCCCAACCCGCGGCGGCTCGATGAACCTCCTCACTCTCAGGCGCAATGGCTGACCGTGGAGGCGGCCGTCATTCATTGCACCGAAGGCATCGGCATCCGGCAATGGGCGAGCAACGACCAGGATTCGGAGCCCGATGTCGTCATGGCTTGCTGCGGCGACGCGCCGACACTCGAGGCCCTGGCAGCCGTGTCGATCCTGCGCTTCGCACCTGCCCGAGTAGAAGCTCCGGGTCGGCAGCCAGAAGCACCGGCGCTGCGGCGTGATCAAGAATGTTTCCGCTGGCGAACAGACGTCCGGCGCCCTTGGGCTAGTCCAGGCCCGTCTGCGATTCCCCTTACCCTCGATCGGCTCCCGTCCTCACGCACCCACGCGCGCGTTCCTCAGGCGCGCACGCCACAACACGAGTCCCGACGTGGCGAGCAGCAGTGCCAGTGCAGCGAGTGCCAGCGCAGAAAGTGCTGGAACCGGAACGCTCTGGCCGACGGGCGTCAATGTCACCTTGAATATGAACGGCGAGGCTGCCGAATCGGAGGGCGCAGCGGTGTTGGGGAGCGTGCTCATGATGCCGCCCGCGATATAGCCAATGACGCGCGGCTGAATGCCGAGCTGCTCGAAGTCGAGCACGCCATTGGCGTACGCAGGCGTCGCGTCGGCGGCGAACAGATGTGCGCCGGCACCGAACAACAACGTATTGCCCGCGTTGGACCCGGTCGATGCAATCACCGGAAATTCGCCACTCATCCGGTACTGCGACATGCTGCCGTTATGCCCCCTGCGGATCGTCGTCACCTGGTTGGTGAAGGGCAATTCCGCATCGGTGGTGAAAATGCCGCCGTCAAAATAGCCGTAGCTGATGCCGCCGAACAGCACGGTGTACATCTGTCGGCTCACCGACGAATAGACGCCAATGTTGGCGGATGCATAGGAGTTCATGCCCTGCTTGAAGGTTGCCGCACCTGACGGGTCGGGCATCGACGGCGTGCCGCCGCTGGAGATGTCGACCGGCACGGTCCAAACGCCGGTGCCTGGCGTGAACACGCCGGCCAGCGCCATCCATCCGGCGTCGGCAGCATCGGCGATCATCGGCACGACGTTGAGGTCGCGGCGCCGGTAATTCGCATCGGGCGCCAGCGGTTGCGCCGCGAGCGGCACGACGTTCAGGTTCACGCCATCGTCGACAATGCGCAGCCTGCGCACCTGCTCGGTGTAGGTGCCGTTGGACGAGCCAACATACGCCCCGAGAAAATCCTGTCCGAAAATCAGCAACGTCACTCCGTTGGCGCCGAGCTCCATGTCGCCGCCGGTGACCTGCAACACCGCATCGTGGGTCTGGCGAATATGCTGCGCCGCGGTCTCGCCAGGCGCCGCGTTGACGACCCATTGCATCAGTCCCGGTACGTCGATGGCTGACAGCGCGTCTTTGGTGGTGAAATCGCCGCTGGCGGTGTCGATGCCGTAGCCGCCGCTGACATATAGCGTGTTGCCGAGCTGGTAGGACTGTGCATTGGTCACCGACAGCAGATCGACTTCTGCCTGCGTGAGTCCCGCAGCCGCCAGCGTCAGCGAACGTTGCGTCACCGTCTGCGCCACCGGGTCGACGACGAACACGCTGGTGTTCTGCTGGTTGGCGGGAAAATTGTTGTCGTCGTTGTTGAATCCATGCAGACCGTTGCTGCGGCCCGCGAGCAGCAGCCAGCGTCCGCCGGAAGTGGCGGCGACATACGATTGCAATCCGCTTGGCAGCGAGAAGCCGGCCGGCTCGATGCTGATGCGGAACGGAACGCTATCCTCCCTTAGAACCGGCGTGACGTCGGGCGTCTGGTTTTGCGCCCACGCGGGCGCAGCGCTGACGATCAGCAGCGCGACGACGATTCCAGCCAGGCGAGCGCTCGGGCTATGCATGCGTATCCTTTTCGCGCTTCGCGCTTACGGCCGGCGGGTCGACGGCGCGGGGACGGTAGCATGCGGCGGTGGCAGCGTGCAACGCACGCAGTGCCGCCGCGAGCGATCGAACACGACGCGCTTGCGCTCGCGCAACGTCCGCCGCGCGCGGCGGCGGGCGGCTACAGCAGGTCGTTGAGCGACAGGCCGATGCCGATCGTCGTCTGCCGCCAGTTGTAGTCGATCAGGCTCTCGCCATAGCCGTTGAAGATCTGCAGGTAGCCCTTCAATGGCCCGACCAGCGGCTTGGTCGTCAATTCGACGATGGCAGCACCCTTGTGCGTGTGCCCGTTGTAGCGGCCGGTCAGCGTCATCGCGTAGCCGGCTTCGGAGCGATAGATCGCCTGCACCTCACCATGGCCCATGTAGTCGAGGATGTCCGGATTGTTGTCGTTGGCGGCGCTTTCCTTGATCCGGTACCACGGCTTCACGTACAGCGCGAAGTTGTCGTGCTCGATGCCGAATTGCGCGTATACGCGGTTCCAGCTGCGCGACAGCGGGTCGGCACGGCCGTTGGACTGATGCACGGCGCCGAGGTTGAGCAGGCGCCAGCGCCACCCCGCAAGCTCGAGGTCGGGTCGCAGCGCGAACATCAGCTCCGGCATGTAGTCTGTCTCGCGGAACGGCCGCGACAGCTTTTCGTTGAGAATCTGCCAGTTGCTCTGCTGCGTGTACCCGAGCCACGTCGCGAAGCGCCGGTTCTCGGTTTCGAACAGACGCGCCTTGAACGAGATCTGGAACTTCACTTCCTCGGGGTCGAGCCCCGCCGGCAACACGGGGCCTTCGCCCTCGCTCGGCGAAAACGGCCGCGCGTTGATGTGATCGTTATAGCGGAACGTCACGTAGTTGGGGTTGTGGAAGCGCAGGTTGAAGACTGCGTTGCGGGCGTCGGCGTCGAGCGCCCAGCTCTCGCCGAGCAACGACGCCGGGGTGGGCGGCGGCTTCGCGATGTTCTCGCGATTGCCGATCAGCGCGCCCACGCTCGCCGACGTGACGGCCGCCGCCGCTGCGCCCACCGACGTCGTGTGCGGCGGAACCGGCGGGCTCTGTTGCGCCGGGGCGGTCGCACGATCCTGCGACGCCTTCGCGGCGCTGCCAATCGAATCGTCGTAGCACGCGAGACGCGCGCGATCATCGGTGAGCTTCGCGCAATCGGCAAGCGTTGCACCGATGCCGGGCGTGGCGCTCGCGCATGCGATCGCGGCAGCCAGGACGGGAAACAGCACACGGCGCACGCAGGAACGTTTCATCGATGGATAGTTGGCATGGCTGCACAGCACCGCGCCGGATGGAGGGCCTCCGACCTTAACACCGCGGTGGCCGTGCGCGTTGACAGCGTGGCAACGACAGCAGCATGCGCGTGGTCCGCGCGATCGGACCGTTCGCACCGCCGGTGATTAGCGCCCTTGCGCGCGCAATTGCCCGGCACGTCGATTCGGCGTAACGTTCGTGCTGACGCTAGGGGTCCTGCGCGGCACGCTTGTCGCGTGGGTGAGATCAAACCCTTGGAACCTGATCCGGGTAATTCCGGCGCGAGGGAAGCGTGGACGCATCCGCCAGTCCGCTCCCGCGACAACCGCACGTGAGGAGCTTCGCATGAACGCCAATGACCGCTTTTTCGCCCGCGACGCACATGTCGACGCGGCCGCCGTCGCACCGCTGCCCGCGTCGCGCAAGATCTTCGTCGAGGGATCGCGCGCCGACCTGCGCGTGCCGATGCGCGAAATCACCCAATCGGCGACGCCGGCTTCGTTCGGCGCCGAGGAAGTCAATCCGCCGCTGACCGTCTATGACACGTCGGGTGCCTACACCGATCCCGATGCCAGCATCGACATCCGCCGCGGATTGGTCGCGTTGCGTGCGGCGTGGATCGGCGAGCGCGACGACACGCTCGAACTGGCAGGTCCGACCTCGAGCTTTGGCCAGGCGCGCGCCGCCGACGAAGGTCTCGCTGGACTGCGCTTCGACCTGACGCGCAAGCCGCGCGTCGCACGCGCCGGTGTCAATGTCACGCAGATGCATTACGCGCGCCGGGGCATCGTCACGCCGGAAATGGAATTCGTCGCGATCCGCGAGAACCTGCGCCGCGAGGAGCTGCTGGCGTCGATGCCCGAGAGCGTGCGCCGCCAGCATCCGGGGCACAGCTTCGGCGCGGCGATTCCTGCGTCGATCACGCCCGAGTTCGTGCGCGATGAAGTTGCGCGCGGCCGCGCGATCATTCCCAACAACATCAACCATCCGGAAACCGAGCCGATGATCATCGGCCGCAATTTCCTGGTGAAGATCAACGCCAACATCGGCAACTCGGCGCTTTCCTCGTCGATCGGCGAGGAAGTGGAGAAGATGACGTGGGCGATCCGTTGGGGCGCCGACACGGTGATGGACCTGTCCACCGGCAAGAACATCCACGAGACGCGAGAGTGGATCGTACGCAATTCGCCGGTACCGATCGGCACTGTGCCGATCTACCAGGCGCTGGAGAAGGTCGACGGCAAGGCCGCCGAGCTGACGTGGGAGATCTATCGCGACACGCTGATCGAGCAGGCCGAGCAGGGCGTCGACTATTTCACGATCCACGCGGGCGTACTGCTGCGCTACGTGCCGATGACGGCTGCACGAATGACCGGAATCGTGTCGCGTGGCGGCTCGATCATGGCCGGCTGGTGCCTCGCGCATCATCGTGAATCATTCCTCTACACGCACTTCGAGGAAATCTGCGAAATCATGAAGGCGTACGACGTCGCCTTCTCGCTGGGTGACGGCCTGCGTCCCGGCTCGATCTACGACGCCAACGACGAGGCCCAGATGGCCGAGCTCGCGACGCTCGGCGAACTCACGCAGGTCGCGTGGAAGCACGACGTGCAGGTGATGATCGAGGGCCCGGGTCATGTGCCCATGCACATGATCAAGTACAACATGGACGAACAGCTGCGGCTGTGCGGCGAGGCTCCTTTCTACACGCTCGGGCCGCTGACCACCGACATCGCGCCGGGCTACGACCACATCACCAGCGCGATCGGCGCGGCGATGATCGGCTGGTACGGCACGGCGATGCTGTGCTACGTGACGCCGAAGGAACATCTCGGCTTGCCGAACA
>JBDTJK010000107.1:0-4835 GCA_039935875.1 Casimicrobiaceae bacterium | reverse complement strand
ACGTGCTGGAAGCCGCCGCACGCGGCGAAGGTCCGCAGGATTTCCTGGTATCGCTCGGCTATGCCGGTTGGGAGGCAGGACAGCTCGAACAGGAGCTTGCCGCCAACGCGTGGCTGACCGTCGAGGCAGACCCCGGCATCCTCTTCGATCTACCCGCCGAGCGTCGGCGACCGGCCGCCATGCGGTTGCTGGGTATCGATTTTTCGCAACTGTCCGAGGATGTCGGGCACGCGTGAATGCGCTACCGAGCCCAATACCCGTCGCAGCAACGGTGCTGGCGTTCGATTTCGGCACGCGCCGCATCGGTGTCGCCGTCGGCAACACGATCGTGCGCACGGCGGCACCGTTGACGACGCTGATGATGACCGATGAGGGACAGCGCATGGTCGCAATTGCAGCGCTGGTAGGCGAATGGTCGCCAGCGCAGCTCGTCGTCGGCGTTCCCGTGCATGCCGACGGCGCCGAGCATGCGATGACGGTGCGCGCGCGCAATTTCGCGCAACTGCTCGCGCGGCGCTTCGCGCTGCCGGTGGCGCACGTCGACGAGCGCTACACCACCGAGATCGCGCAGCAGTTGCTGGATGCGTCCGCGCTGCGCCGCGACCGCCATCGCGAGGTCCGCGACCAGGTGGCGGCGCAGGTGATCCTGCAGAGCTGGTTCGACGACCCTGATGCTGCCTGACGCCGAAACGACACTCGCGGCGCTCGCCGACCGCATGCGCGGCAGCGTGGCGCCCGATGCCGCCTTCGTTGGCATCTATTCGGGCGGCGCGTGGATGGCCGAGCGGCTGGCGCACATGCTCGGCGGCGAACACCGCGTCGGTTTCCTCGACGTTTCGTTCTATCGCGACGACTACGAGCGCGCCGGCCTCAAGGCCAACGCACGGCGCAGCACGCTCGACTTCGACGTCGCCGGCGCGACGATCGTGCTGATCGACGACGTGCTGTTCACCGGGCGCAGCGTGCGCGCGGCGATCAACGAATTGTTCGACTACGGGCGCCCTGCCGTGATCGAGCTCGCCGTGCTGATCGACCGTGGCGGCCGCGAACTGCCGGTCGAGGCCACCTATGTCGGCGCGCGGCTGTCCGTCGCGCGCAACCTCGACATCGTGCTGTCGCGCGATGCCGACGGGCACCTCGCGCTGGCTGCCGAACCCGGCGCGGGGAGCTGAGCATGGATCGCCGGCCGCGCAATCCGCAGCTCGACCCGCAGGGTGGACTGACGCACCTTTTGACGCTCGAGGGGCTGCCGGCGGCAGTGATCACGCAGATCCTCGACACGGCGGTGCCGTTCGCGTCGATCGGCGAGCGCGAGGTGAAGAAGGTCCCGCTGCTGCGCGGCAAGGCGGTGTTCAATCTGTTCTTCGAGAATTCGACGCGCACGCGCACGACGTTCGAGATCGCGGCCAAGCGGCTGTCGGCCGACGTGATCAACCTCAACATCGGCGCATCGTCCACCAGCAAGGGCGAGTCCGTGCTCGACACGATCGACAACCTGACGGCGATGGATGCGGACATCTTTGTCGTCCGCCATTCCGAATCGGGTGCGCCGCACCTGATCGCATCGCACCTCAACGCGACGGGGCGCAGGCACGTGCACGTCGTCAACGCCGGTGATGGCCGCCACCAGCATCCGACGCAGGGGCTGCTCGACCTGTTCACGATCCGCCATTACAAGCACGATTTCCGCAACCTCAGCGTCGCCGTGGTCGGCGATGTGCTGCATTCGCGCGTCGCGCGGTCGCTGATCCAGGGACTCGCCACCGTCGGTACACCCGACATTCGCGTGGTCGCGCCGAAGACACTGGTGCCGGCCCGTGTCGAATCACTCGGCGTGCGCGTGTTCCACGATATGCGCGAAGGAATCAAGGATTGCGACGTGGTGGTGATGCTGCGCCTGCAGAGCGAGCGCATGCGCGGCGCGCTGTTGCCGTCGGTCGGCGAGTACTTCAAGCACTACGGATTGACGCCGGAAAAGCTGGCACTGGCCAAGCCGGACGCGATCGTCATGCATCCGGGACCGATGAACCGCGGCGTCGAAATCGATTCCGCAGTCGCCGATGGCGAACGTTCGGTGATCCTGCCGCAGGTGACGTTCGGCATCGCGGTGCGCATGGCGGTGATGAGCATCATCGCCGGCGGGCAAGGCGCGCGCACATGAAGATTGCAATCACCGGCGGTCGTGTCGTCGATCCCGCGCGCGGCACCGACATCGCGGCCGACGTCTACATCGCCGGCGGCAAGATCGCCGCAATCGGCGCAGCGCCTGGCGGCTGGTCGCCGCAGCGCACGCTCGACGCGCGCGGACTGATCGTCTGCCCGGGGCTGGTCGACCTGTCGGCCCGGCTGCGCGAACCCGGGTTCGAGCACAAGGCGACGCTCGAGTCCGAGCTCGACGCGGCGTGCGCGGGTGGCGTCACCAGCCTCGCTTGTCCGCCTGACACCGATCCGCCGCTGGACGAGCCCGGCCTCGTCGAGATGCTGACGCATCGCGCCCGCTCGCAGCATCGCGTGCGCGTGCACCCGGTGGGCGCGCTGACGCAGCGGCTGGAAGGGATCGAGATCACCGAGATGAACGAACTGGCCGAGGCCGGTTGCGTCGCCTTTTCGCAAGCCGACAAGCCGGTCGCCGATACGCAGGTGTTGCTGCGTGCGATGCAGTATGCGGCGACGTTCGGGCTTGCCGTATGGTTGCGTGCGCAGGACGCCTGGCTCGGACGCGGCGGCGTCGCTCACGAGGGCGAAATCGCCACGCGCCTTGGTCTTGCAGGCGTGCCGGCGCTCGCCGAGAGCGTGGCGCTGGCGACCCTGCTGGCGTTGGCGCGCGAGACCGGTGTGCGCTTGCACGTGTGCAGGATTTCCAGCGCGGACGCGGTCGACATGATCCGCGCCGCCAAACGCGACGGCCTGGCGGTCACCTGCGATGTCTCCATCCATCACGTGCACCTGTGCGATGTCGACATCGGATGGTTCGACTCACTCGCGCACTTCGCGCCGCCGTTGCGCGGCGTGCGTGACCGCGACGCGTTGCGCCGCGGCCTGCAGGATGGCACGATCGACGCCATCGCGTCCGATCACGCGCCGGTCGACGACGATGCCAAGCAGCTGCCGTTCGCGCAGGCCGAAGCGGGGGCAACCGCGCTCGAATTGCTGTTGCCGCTGACGCTGAAATGGGCGGCGGAAGCCGGCATCGGACTGCCGCAGGCACTGGCGTGCATCACGTCGCGCGCCGGCGCAACGCTGGGCCTCGCGTATGCCGGCACGCTCGAGATCGGCGCGCCCGCCGACCTGTGCGTGTTCGATGCCGCCGCGCATTGGCGCGTCGAGCGCGCAGCGCTGCGCAGCCAGGGCAAGAACACGCCGTTTCTCGGTCTCGAGATGCCCGCGCAGGTTCGCTACACGCTGATGGATGGCCAGGTGGTGTTCGCCGCTTGAACCTGCGAACGGCTGTGTGCCTGCCACAGGATACCGATCCCAACCTGGCGCCGACCGGCGCCGGGACGATCATTGAAAGGTGATGCAATGGATGATGTGCGCACGCAGGCGTCCCCGCAAGCAGGCGAAAGCGCCGCTGGCGCAAACCGGACAGAGCGGGTGACGTCGCTGGCTGCCGGTTTCGCGCGGGCAGCCGCGCCGACACCGAAGGCCGCGCCGATCACCACGCCGAGCACCGGCCTCATCGCAGGCGAAGTGCGGGTGAAGACGCAGGATGGCGACGTTCCCGCCTATCGTGCGCTGCCGGCGGGCAAGTCGAAGTTGCCGGTGATACTGGTTGTGCAGGAGATTTTCGGCGTGCACGAGCACATCAGGGATGTGTGCCGGCGCCTTGCCCACCTCGGCTATTTCGCTATCGCGCCGGAACTCTACGCGCGCCAGGGCGACGCTTCGAAGGTGGCCGACGTCGCGGTGTTGATCGAGACGATCGTCAAGCACGCGCCCGATGTGCAGGTGATGTCGGACCTTGACGCGAGCGTCGCGTTTGCAGAATCGACGGGCGCAGCCGACACGTCGCGCGTGGGCATCACGGGGTTTTGCTGGGGCGGTCGCATCGTGCTGATGTATGCGGCCCACAACGCGCGCCTCAAGGCGGGGGTCGCCTGGTACGGACCCACGGCACGGGTCTACCATCCCGGGGACAAGACCGCGATCGAGGTTGCGGCACACGTGAAGGCGGCCGTGCTCGGGCTGTATGGAGGTGCCGACCACGCAATCGCGGTGGCGACGGTCGAGCAGGAATTCGCCGCGCTGAAGTCCGGCGGCAACCACAACGTCGCCTACCACGTCTATGCGGGCATGCCGCACGCGTTCTTCGCCGATTACCGCCCGAGCTACAGCAAGGAAGCCGCGGAAGACGGCTGGACGCGCGCCACCGACTGGTTCAGGAAGTACGTGTAGCGCGCACCTTCGGCGCGGGCCAGTGATCGCTGCTGTCGCAACCGCGGCGTCACCTGTCGCATTTGTCCCTTGCGAGGCTGCTCGTCAGCGCGCCTTGTCCTTGTCGCGCGGCACGCGACCCAGCGTGAAGAACTCGTCGTTCGGGCGCATGCTGATCAGGTTCGCCATCCGGTTCGACAGCGCGAAAAACGCCGCGATCGCGCCGATGTCCCACACGTCCTCGTCGCTGAACCCGTGCGCGTGCAATGCCGGAAAATCGGCGTCGGCGATCGTCTCCGACGCCACCGCGACTTTCATCGCGAACGCCAGCATGGCCTTTTGCCGCGGCGAGATGTCCGCCTTGCGATAGTTGGCCGCGACCTGGTCCGCCACCAGCGGATTCTTCGCATAGATACGCAGGATCGCGCCGTGGGCAACGATGCAATACAGGCAGTCGTTGG
>JBDTJK010000106.1:0-3337 GCA_039935875.1 Casimicrobiaceae bacterium | reverse complement strand
ACCGCCGTCAAGAGCGGTGATCCGCCGGTGATGTCGATCCTTTTGTCCACCGACATGTTCACGCTGATCGACGAGGATGCGATCGTGCCGTTCGACGAGCTGATCAAGACGGCGGACGACAAGACATGGCTGAAGAGTTTCTATCCCGCCTTCATGGAAAACAGCCAGACCGGCGGCAAGACCTGGGGCATCCCGTTCCAGCGCTCGACGATCGTGATGTTCTACAACAAGGACGCATTCAAGGAAGCGGGTCTCGACCCCAACCAGCCGCCGCAGACCTGGCAGCAACAGGTGCAGTTCGCGAAAAAGCTCACCAAGCGCGACGCGTCGGGCAATGTCACGCAATGGGGCCTGCAGATTCCGTCGTCGGGCTTTCCGTACTGGCTGTTCCAGGCGCTTGCGATCGAGAATGGCGTCAACCTGATGAACAGCGCCGGCACCAAGACCTATTACGACAAGCCGGAGGTGGTCGCCGCATTGCAGTACTGGGTGGATCTGGTGAAGAAGGACAAGGTGCATCCGGAAGGCATCGTCGAGTGGGGCACGACGCCAAAGGACTTCTTCGAGCGCAAGGTCGCGATGATGTGGACGACAACCGGCAACCTCACCAACGTGAAGGCGAACGCGAAGTTCGATTTCGGCGTGGCAATGCTGCCTTCCAACAAGCAGCGGGGAAGCCCGACCGGTGGCGGCAATTTCTACATGTTCAAGAAGTCGACACCGGCGCAGCGCGAAGCGGCCTTCAAGTTCATCAAGTGGGTGACGACGCCGGAGCGGGCGGCACAGTGGGGCATCGACACCGGCTATGTCGCGGTGCGTCCCGATGCCTGGGAAACGCCGGTGATGAAGGCATATGTGGCCGGATTCCCGGCCGCAGCCGTCGCACGCGACCAGCTGCCGTACGCGAAGGCGGAGCTGTCGACGCACGACAACCAGCGCGTGACCAAGGCGCTCAACGATGGACTGCAGGCGGCGCTGACCGGTACCAAGACTCCGGAGGTCGCGATGAAGGATGCGCAACGCGAGTCCGATCGTTTGCTGAAGTCGTACCAGTAGAGGTCGCGACGGCGCTGATCCCGATCCCCCTCCCACGGTGTGGGCGGGGGGTGTCCTGGTTGCTGCAGCCGGATGACCGCCGTCTGCGCCGCCGGGAAACTCGCGTGTCGCAAAGGTGTGGCGCGAGCCAGGGCATCGCGCGATGACGCACACGCGTCAATGGCTGTATGCGTGGCTGATGCTGATGCCGGCAATGACGTTGCTGGTGATGTTCACGCACTATCCCGCCGTCGCCAACCTGTGGCACAGCTTCTATTCGACGCCGAAGGGCGCGCACCCGTCGGTGTTCATCGGACTCGACAACTATCGTGCGCTCGCCGACGACCCGATCTTCTGGCAGGCGCTGCGCAACAACCTGATCTATGCCGCCGGCACGATACCGGCGTCGATCGCGTTGTCGTTGCTGATGGCCGTATGGGTGAACGGGCGCATCGCCGGCAAGGGCTTCCTGCGCCTTGCGTACTTCACGCCGACGGTGCTGCCGATGATCGCCGTCGCCAACATCTGGCTGTTCTTCTACACGCCCGAATACGGCCTGGTCGAGCAGATCAGCAGGTCGATGGGGTTCGCCAGCCATAACTGGCTCGGCAGCCAGAGCACCGCGCTCGGATGCCTGATGGTGGTGACGATCTGGAAGGAAGCGGGATTCTTCATGATCTTCTATCTCGCCGCGCTGCAGTCGATGTCACCGAGCCTTGCCGACGCCGCGGCCATCGAGGGTGCGTCGCGCTGGTATTTCTTTCGTCGCGTGACGTTCCCGCTGCTGATGCCGGTGACGCTGTTCGTGCTGGTCAACGCAGTGATCAACGCGTTCAGGCTGGTCGACCACATCGTTGTGATGACGCGCGGCGGACCCGACAACGCGACGTCGCTGCTGCTGTACTACATCTACGAGATCGGCTTCCGCTTCTGGGATTCGTCATACGCAGCGACGTTGACGATGGTGCTGCTGGCGATGCTTGCACTGGCGGCGCTGGCGCAGTTCGCCTTCCTCGAGCGCAGGACACACTACCAATGAGTGGCGTGACCCTGGTACGCGGGCCGCGCGGCGCCGCGCACCTGCTCGAAACATGTGGCGCGTGGTTGCTGGCCATCCTGTGGATCCTGCCGCTGCTGTATGCATTCTGGACGGCGTTCCATGCGTCCGAATATTCGACGCATCTGACGCTGTCGGCGCCGTGGACGCTGGCCAATTTCGTCAAGGCATGGAACGCAGCGCCGTTCGCGCGCTACTTCTTCAACACGATCGTGCTGGTGACAATGGTGCTCGCCGCGCAACTGGAGCTGGTCACGTTCGCCGCCTACGCTTTTGCGCGCTTCGAATTCCCCGGCCGCAACCTGCTGTTCGCGCTGGTGCTGGTGCAACTGATGATCATGCCTGACGTGCTGATCGTCGAGAACTACCGGACGATGTCGTGGCTTGGCCTGAAGGACACGATCCTCGGCATCGGGCTCCCGTACATGGCGAGCGCGTTCGGCATCTTCCTGCTGCGCCAGACATTCAAGACCGTGCCGCGCGAGCTCGACGAGGCGGCGCGCGTCGAGGGCTGCACGCCGCTGCAGACTTTGTGGAAAGTGTACGTTCCACTCGCGCGGCCGACCTACATCGCGTATGCGCTGGTCAGCGTCAGCTACCATTGGAACAACTTCCTGTGGCCGCTGATCATCACCAATTCGCCGGAGGCGCGGCCGGTCACCGTGGGACTGCAGGTGTTTTCGGCAACCGACCAGGGCATCGACTGGTCGATCATCACTGCGGCGACGCTATTGTCGACGGCCCCGCTGCTGGTCGCGTTCCTGCTGTTCCAGCGCCAGTTCGTGCAATCCTTCATGCGCGCCGGCATCCGCTAGCTGCGATTTCATGGCGCCGTCCCGAGTCCGAAAACTATTTCGCGTTGCCGAAGCGGCGCAGCCGGCGCATCAGCGGACCGCGCCACGCGAATGCACGCGCCATCCACGGCCGTGATCCGACGAAGTGCCGCACATCGTTGCGGCTGACCATCAGCACCGACTGCGAGCGCACATAGCCGTCGACCATCGCCGCGATCGCATGGGGCGACGTCGACATCCGCATGGTCTGCTGGCGCGCGACCGCATCGCGGTATGCGTCGTCGAGCAACGCCTGGCGCGATGCGGCCTCGCGTGCGCTGGCCGGAACGCGATATTTGGACGTGGTCTTTTCCACCAGCAGAAAATCGTCGTCGAGCGTGTACCGCGTCCACAGGTTCCAGTCCTCGAGCTGGTCCATGTCCTCCGCAAAGCCGCCATGCCGCTCGTACAG
>JBDTJK010000105.1:0-2531 GCA_039935875.1 Casimicrobiaceae bacterium | reverse complement strand
TGGACGCCCATACCGGGTCGGCCCTTGCCACTGTCTCGATTGCCGCAAGCATCATGGGGCGCTGTTTCACGCCTCCGCGGTGTTCCCACAGGATGCGGTGACGATCGCTGGCGAAACGCGCGACTACGCCGGGCGGCATTTCTGTCCCCGCTGTGGCTAGCCCGTTTTCGCGCGCACTGCCGGCGAAGCGGAAGTGAATCTGGGATCTCTGGATGCCCCTGACCAGCTGATGCCGACCTACGAAAGCTGGATCGTTCGTCGCGAGTCCTGGTTGCCGCCGTTTCCGCTCACTCGACGATATGAGCGCGATCGTGACGCCACAGGTCGCTTCGAGGACTCTTAGCTCACGTGGGAGTAGCGGAAGGCAGTCGGTTCAGCTGTCGCCACAGGGGGCCGTCGATGGCCGACAGTCAGCCATACCTGAAGTCCGCCGTGCGCTGTCCGACCTTGATGATGTAACCGTCAGGATCGCGAATGTGGCGGTGCGTCTCGCCGTACTTGTCTACAATTGCCGCCCTTTAGGGCGGCGCGTGCTACGCGAGCGAATAGCCCGCGCACGATCATGGCGCCGTTAACCGGCGTTCAACAAGTGCCCCTACGTGCCAGCGACGCGGCTTCGCCCTGGCTTGCGCAGCAGGTCGACCCGGATCTGCTGTGTCAGCTTGACGCCATCCGCGCCACGATGCAACTCGAACAAACGCTCGACACTCTCGCGCTGCGCGTCGGTGACATTGCGCTCGCTGTGCGTGACCTCGAAGTGCCGCGCCGAGAACGCAGTGAAGTCGGCGAACTTGACGGGCACCAGGAAGAAGACCTCTTCGTCCAGCTCGAATGCGCCGCGGTCGACCCAACGACACAGCGCATCGAACGCTGCCCGGCGCACGGCTTCCTCGTCGTTGAAGATGCGGATCATCTCGTTGAGGGCACCGGCGAAGACCGGCTCCGAGAAGTACGCTTGGCCGCCCGGGCGCAGCACGCGCGCGATTTCGCCCAGCGCCTCGTCAAGCTGCGCCAGCGGAACGTGGTGCAGCGACTTGAACATCAACACCACGTCGACGCTGGCGTCGGGGAGGGGTATCGACTGCGCCCCGAACTCCGCAAACCTCATGTTCGACGGAGCGCTCGCGGCAAGGTTGGCCGCGTGCTGGACGCGGTCGACTTCGCTGGCAATCATGGTTGCGGTGGGATGCGCCGACGCGATGCGCCGCGTGTGGTCGGCCTTGCCGCAGCCCAGCTCAAGGATAGTTGCGCTGTCGAGCGTGAGGAGGGACTCGTAGATCTCGCTTTCGATGCAGATACGCGAGAGGTGCGGGTGCGCAAGCAGCATGCGCGGAAGCACGGAAGTGCTGGTCATCGAGAGGTCTCCTGCGTATATGGGCTTGGGGAAATGGGCGGGCAACTCCCTACCCAGGGAACGCGCGCAGCGAAAGGTGATGTTACTTGAGCTGCGGCAACGTCCCTCCCGCGATATGACATCTATGCGCTTCCCGCATCCGTTGCGCTAAAATTCTTCGCCATCACTGTAGCGAAAGGCTCTTGATGAAGCGGGAGGCGGAAATGGCGCATGCCGACAGCAGTGCGTCATCGACGGTCGATGGCAGCGGCGCGCACTTTTCCGCGCGCCATTTCCTCAAGGACTCGCTCGCCGGCCTGCTGGCGTCGGTGGCACTGATCGCCAATATCATCTCGTTCGGCGCACTGATGTTTCCGGGCGGCTTGAGCGCCGGCATTCCGATCGCGATCTGGGCGATGCTGATCGGAAGCGCAATTGGGGGCGTGTGGATTGCGCTGTCGACATCGCTTCCGCCTATCGCGACGGGCATCGATTCGCCGACCGGCGCCGTGCTGGTGCTGTTGAGCGCGGCAGCAGGTTCAGCCGTCATCGCGGCGGGCGGCAGCGCTCAATCGGCGGTGCAGGCGGTGATGCTGATCTTTACCGCCGCCACGTTCCTGTCTGGCGCGCTGCTGTTCGGTCTCGGCGCGCTGCGCTGGGGAACCTACTTCCGTTTCGTCCCGTATTTCGTCGTTGGTGGATTCCTTGCCGCGACGGGCTGGTTCCTGCTCGTAGGCGGCGTGCGCATGGTCCTTGGCCACGCAATGTCGCTCCGCAACCTCGGCGCAGCGTTCACGATTGCGTCCACCGTGAAGCTTGCCGCCGCAGTGGGCGTATTGATGGCGCTGCTGGCGGTGCGCCGCTGGATCAAGTCGCCGCTGGGCATGCCGGCCGCGATCCTGCTGATGTGGTTGGTGGGGACGCTGACGCTGCGCGCACTCGACCTGTCCGCCCCCAACCACGGCTGGTATTTGCCGTCGCTGGGCAGGTTGACCACATGGTCGCCGTGGGAAGCCGCGCGCTCGACGCATCTGACATGGTCGTCGATGCTGGCGCTGGTGCCCGAGATGCTCGCCGTGGCCATCGTGGCGCTGGTGTCGCTGGTGACCAAGGCATCGAGCCTGGAAGTGTCGCGTCAGACGTCCGGCAACCTCGATCGCGAGTTTCGCGCGCACGGCATCGCCAATTTGGTCGTCAC
>JBDTJK010000104.1:0-8082 GCA_039935875.1 Casimicrobiaceae bacterium | reverse complement strand
CGCAGCGCATCCGCCGCGCGCGCGCTTCGAGCAGGAAATCGGCCAGCGCATCGTGCGCCTCGACCGACGTGTGACCGTGAAGGTCGATTTCCGACTGCACGGACCAATGCCCGCGTCGCAGGCGTGTGAGCACGTCGGTGCCGAGACCCTTGCGCAGGAACGTCTGCTCGGCCTCCAGTTCCTGGCCCACTTCCCAGCGTGCAGGGGCGGGCTCTGCGCCGTACTTGGAAGCCAGCAGCGCATCGGCCTCGTCCGCCTCGCGCTGGCGCGGATCCGGCGGCGGCGGTGGTACGCTGGGTGGCGTGCGATTGACGCGCGGCAGGCGCGTGACGTCGGCGAAGGCGGTGCGAAGGTCCACGTCCGCATCCGCATGCTTGGTGGACGCGACGCTGCGCTTGGGAACCGGTGCAACGGCTGCCGGCACCGCTTGCAAGGGTGGCGCAGCATGCACGGCCTTCGACGGCGCATGCGATGCAAGTGGTGCGGCCGCCAAATCCGCGGCGGCTGCGCGCGCACGCGCGTCCAGCAGCGTCTTCAGGTCCTGCAGCCGGGCCATGCGATGCTCGACCAAGGCGTCGCCGCGGCGACGGCGTCAGCCGATGCTCTCCAGGTACGCTTCCGCGTCGAGCGCGGCCATGCAACCGGTGCCCGCCGAAGTCACCGCCTGGCGATAGACATGATCGGCTACGTCGCCGGCGGCGAATACGCCGACAACGCTGGTCGCCGTCGCATCGCCATCGCTGCCGCTCTTCACCTTGATGTAGCCGTTGGTCATCGACAGCTTGCCTTCGAAGATCTGCGTGTTCGGTGTGTGGCCGATGGCGATGAACACGCCGTGCACGGGCAGTTGTTGCGCCTCGCCGGTCTGCGCGTGCTTGAGGCGCACTGCGGTGACGCCGGAAGTGTCGCCGAGCACCGCGTCCAGCGTCTGGTTCCACAGTACGCGCACGTTGCCGCCGTCCTTGGTCTTGGCGATCAGCTTGTCGACCAGGATCGCTTCGGCGCGAAACTTGTCGCGACGATGCACGACCGTCACGTTGCGTGCGATGTTCGACAGGTACAGCGCCTCCTCCACCGCGGTGTTGCCGCCGCCGACGACGATCACGTCCTCGTTCTTGTAGAAAAAACCGTCGCAGGTCGCGCAGGCCGACACGCCCTTGCCCATGAACTCCGTCTCGGACTCGAGTCCAAGGTAACGCGCCGACGCGCCGGTGGCGATGATCAGCGCATCGCAGGTGTAGGTGCCCGAATCGCCTTGCAGCGTGAATGGCCTCGACTCGAGGTCCACCGTGTGCACGTGATCGAAGATGATTTCGGTCTCGAAGCGCTCGGCATGCCGCTGGAACCGCGCCATCAGGTCGGGCCCCATCACGCCATCCGCATCGGCCGGCCAGTTGTCGACGTCGGTGGTGGTCATCAGCTGTCCGCCTTGCGCGAGACCGGTGACCAGTACCGGCGAAAGATTGGCGCGCGCCGCGTATACTGCAGCGGAGTAGCCGGACGGACCCGAGCCGAGAATCAACAGGCGAGCGTGCTTGGTTGACATGTATTCAATCTGGTGATGAAAGCCCGCGAATTCTAGCCTACGCGCGTCCCCCGCCCTTATCCGCGCGCGCCTCCGATCGGCGTTTGCTGCATGCTGGCATTGGCGGTATTCTCGCTATAATGTCATATGTTAAGTCATTCGCGTAAGACAATGATTTTCAGCAAAAAATCACCAGGAAATCGGAGGGCTGCCGCTCCCGAGGCGATATCGCCGCGCACCGCGCGCCTGATCCAGGAATCATGGTGGTTGCTGGTGGTGGCGGTGATCGCGTACCTGACGCTGATCCTCGCTACCTACAGTCGCGCCGATGCCGGGTTTTCCTACAGCGGCGACACCGCGGCGATTGTCAATCGTGGCGGCATCTTCGGCGCCTGGCTCGCAGACATGCTGCTGTATCTGTTCGGGCTATCGGCATGGTGGTGGGTGGTCGCCGGCGTGGTGGCGATCGTCACGTCGTACCGGCTGATCGTCGATCCGGACCGCGACCGCGAGCATCCATTCATGTTCGTCGCCATCGGATTCGCACTGGTGATCCTTGCCAGCGCCGCGATCGAGGCAACCCGGCTGTGGCGGATGCCGGCGGCGCTGCCGCTCGCTCCCGGTGGCGTGTTCGGCGCGGTCATCGGGCGCGGCGCAACGCAGGCGCTGGGCTTCAATGGCGCGACATTGCTGCTGATCGCCGTGTTCGCGGCCGGCTTCTCGTTGTTCACCAACATCTCGTGGTTACGGGTGATGGAGCGCATCGGCGCGGGCATCGAGGCGTCGGTCGCGTGGCTGCGGCGTCGTCGCGCGGAACGCGAGGATCGCAAGCTGGGTGAAATCGCCACCGCCGAGCGCGAGCGCATCGTCGAACGTTCGCGCGACGACGATTTCGAACGCTCGCCGGTGATGGTCGTGCAGCCGGCCGCCGTGGTGCAGAAATCCGAGCGCGTGGTGAAGGAAAAGCAGCGGCCGCTGTTCACCGACATGCCCGAGTCGCCGTTGCCGCCGCTGTCGCTGCTGGAAGACGCTCCTGCTGCATCGGAAACGGTGTCCGCCGAAACCCTCGACTACACCTCGCGACTGATCGAACGCAAGCTCGCCGACTTCGGCGTGGCTGCCAAGGTCATCGCTGCCTATCCGGGGCCGGTGATCACGCGCTACGAGATCGAGCCTGCGGTCGGCGTGAAGGGCGCGCAGATCGTCAACCTGATCAAGGATCTCGCACGCGCGCTGTCGGTGATATCGATTCGCGTCGTCGAGACGATTCCCGGCAAGTCGTGCATGGCCCTGGAGCTGCCCAATCCGAAGCGGCAGATGGTGGCGCTGACCGAGATACTGTCGTCGACGATCTACCACGAGGCGAGCAGCCACCTGACGCTGGCGCTGGGCAAGGACATCGCGGGCCATCCCGTGGTTGCCGACCTGTCGCGCATGCCGCACCTGCTGGTGGCCGGCACCACGGGCTCCGGCAAGTCGGTGGCCGTCAACGCGATGATCCTGTCGCTGTTGTACAAGTCGGAGCCGCGCGACGTCAGGCTGATCCTGATCGACCCGAAGATGCTCGAACTGTCTGTCTACGAGGGCATTCCGCACCTGCTCGCGCCAGTCGTCACCGACATGAAGCTCGCGCCAAACGCATTGCACTGGTGCGTCGGCGAGATGGACCGCCGCTACAAGCTGATGAGCCAGCTCGGCGTGCGCAACCTCGCCGGCTACAACCAGAAAATCGTGGACGCCAGGAAAGCCGGCAAGCCGCTGCACAACCCGGTCCCGTTGAATCCCGTCGAGCCCGAGCCGCTGGAGGAAATGCCGCTGATCGTCGTCGTCGTCGACGAGCTCGCGGACCTGATGATGGTGACCGGCAAGAAGATCGAGGAGCTGATCGCGCGCATCGCGCAAAAGGCACGCGCCGCGGGCATCCATCTGATCCTCGCCACGCAACGTCCCAGTGTCGATGTGATCACCGGGCTCATCAAGGCGAACATTCCGTCGCGCATCGGCTTCCAGGTGGCCAGCAAGATCGATTCGCGCACGATTCTCGACCAGATGGGTGCGGAGGCGCTGCTGGGGCAGGGCGACATGCTGTACCTGCCGCCCGGCACCGGCTACCCGCAGCGCGTGCACGGCGCGTTCGTGTCGGATGCGGAAGTGCATCGTGTCGTGGAATACCTGCGCAGCCAGGGCGAGCCGCAATACGTCGAAGCCATCCTTGCCGGCGCTGGCGGCGATGGCGACGACGCACTGGGACTCGACGCGCCTGACGCCGAAGCCGATCCGGTCTACGACCAGGCGGTGCAGATCGTGATGAAGACGCGCCGACCCTCCATTTCGCTGGTGCAACGCCACCTGCGCATCGGCTATAACCGCGCCGCGCGGCTGATCGAGCAGATGGAGCGCGCCGGCCTGGTGTCGCCGATGCAGTCCAACGGTAACCGCGAAGTGCTGGTGCCGGCGTCCAAGGCCGACGCGTGACTCGCGCCGCCCATGTGTGCACGCGGCACATTCTGGCCACGCTTGCGCTGTCCGCGTGCGTGGCCATGGTCGCGCATGCGGGACCCGTCGAGTCGTACCGCGAAGGGCCGCGGTTCTGCCCGCACGACGTCGTCAATCCTGGCGCGGCGCTGCTGACCGAGCCGCAGGTCGATGCACGAGCGCTTGCGTTGTTGCCGGGATTCTGCGGACCGTCGTATTTCGTTTCCGGCTGCTACGCCCAGCCCGAGTTCTTGCGCGGACAGTGGCGCGTCTACGTGCGGCAATACCAGTTGCACGATGGCCAGCGCGTGTTCGGCGGCCTCGAACACAGCTACGTAATCCTCGATCGCGTCGGCAACTGCATGGCGAACATTCCCGGCACGCCACTCGGGGCGACGCGTTGATGCGCGGCGCTGCGTGGCTCGCGGGCGCGCTGGCGCTGGTTGTCGCGGCAGCGGCGCACGCCGGCGGCATCGACGCGTTGCAGGCATTCGTCGAGGGCACCAAGACGGCCACTGCCACGTTCGCGCAGACGACCACCGACAAGGCCGGCCGGCTGGTGCAGAAGTCCACCGGCACGTTCACGTTCGCGCGTCCCGGCCGCTTTCGCTGGACTTACGACAAGCCTCTCGAGCAGGTGATCGTCGGCGATGGATCGCGGGTATGGGTTTACGACCACGACCTGAACCAGGTGATCGTGCGGCGGATGTCGCAGGCGCTGGGCTCGACGCCGGCGGCATTGCTCGCGGGGGACAACACGCTTGAGAAGAACTTCACGCTGGTGGACGGCGGCAATGCGGACGGCCTCGAGTGGGTCAACGCGACACCGAAAACCAGCGACGCCGGATTTTCGGCGGTGCGCATGGGGTTCCGCGACGGGCTTCCACGCGCGATGCTGCTGACCGATGCGTTCGGCCAGACGACGCGGCTCGACTTCGACCACTTGCAACGCAATCCCGTGCTCGCGGCCGACGTGTTCCACTTCACGCCACCTGCCGGGGCGGACGTGATCGGCGACGGGAAATAGCGCCGCCAGTCCCACCGTCGCAGCGGGCAGCACGCGAGCCCGCATAATGGCGGCCAGCAACGTCCGATCCTTGTGCGATGAGCGACCTGTTCGATACCGATTCCCGCGCCTTTGCACCGCTTGCCGAGCGCCTGCGGCCGCGCAGCATCGGCGACGTCATCGGCCAGCGCCACCTGCTGGCGCCCGGCAAGCCCCTGGCGGTCGCGTTCGCCGCGGGCAAGGTGCACTCGATGATCCTGTGGGGACCGCCCGGTGTCGGCAAGACGACGCTGGCGCGGCTGATGGCGACGGCATTCAACGCCGAGTTCATCGCGATATCGGCGGTGCTGGCGGGTGTCAAGGATATTCGCGACGCGGTGGCGCGCGCCGAGCTCACCCGCGCGCAGTCCGGCCGCGCGACGATCCTGTTTGTCGACGAGGTGCATCGCTTCAACAAGTCGCAGCAGGACGCATTCCTGCCGTTTGTCGAGCAGGGCCTGCTGACGTTCATCGGCGCGACCACCGAGAATCCATCGTTCGAAGTGAACTCGGCGCTGCTGTCGCGTGCTGCCGTGTACGTGCTGGAACCGCTGTCAGCCGATGATCTGTCGGAACTGCTCGCGCGTGCCGTCGCGGCGGCCATGCCGCAATGCGCGCTTGAGGCGGGTGCACGCGATGCGCTGATCGGCTACGCCGACGGCGACGGGCGGCGCCTGATCAACATGGTCGAGCAGCTTGCCGTGGCGGTCGAAGGGCAGCACGTCGATGCGGTCGATGTCGCGTTCGTCGAGCAGACGATCACGCGCAGCCTGCGGCGCTTCGACAAGGGTGGCGAAGCGTTTTACGACCAGATCTCCGCATTGCACAAGTCGGTGCGCGGCTCCGATCCCGACGCGTCGCTGTACTGGCTGCTGCGCATGCTCGACGGCGGCGCAGATCCGTTGTACATGGCACGCCGCATGGTGCGCATGGCGACCGAGGACATCGGCCTTGCCGACCCGCGCGCGCTCGGCATGGCGCTCGATGCCGCCGCGACCTTCGAGCGCCTCGGGTCGCCGGAAGGCGAACTCGCGCTGGCGCAATGCGTGCTGTATCTCGCGGTCGCGCCCAAGTCGAACGCCGTCTACACCGCGTACAACGCCGCGCGTGCGTTCATCAAGCAGGACGGCTCGCGTCCGGTGCCGATGCGCTTGCGCAATGCGCCGACCAAGCTGATGAAGGGCCTCGGTTACGGGCACGGCTACCGCTATGCGCACGACGAGGAAGACGCGTATGCCGCCGGCGAGCATTACCTGCCCGACGACATGCCGCGCGCCTCGTTCTATGCGCCGACCGACCGCGGGCTCGAGGCTCGCATCCGCGCACGCCTCGATGCATTGCATGCGCGCGATCGCAGTGCCGACGACGCCGATCCGGAAACGTAGACCCCGGCGTGTCAGTACGCCCTTCACGTGCTGCCGGACCGCCGCCGGCAACGTGATGCCAACGTCATTTGCTAAGATTGCGGCATGCTCGACATCAATCTCTTTCGCAGCGACCTCTGCGGCGTTGCCGCGGGCCTCGCCAAGCGCGGAGTCGTGCTCGACACGGCCACGTTCGAATCGCTGGAGCGCGAGCGCAAGGACATCCAGGTGCGCACGCAGGAGCTGCAGAACCGGCGCAACGTGCTGAGCAAAGAGATCGGCTCGTCCAAGTCGAAGGGAGAGGACGCCAGTGCGCTGCTTGCGGAAGCCGGCACTCATGGCGAAGAGCTGAAGCGCCTCGAAGCGGCGCTGACCGGCGTGCAGGCGAAGCTCTCCGGTTTCCTACTCGGCCTGCCGAACCTGACGCATGCCGACACGCCGCTCGGCCGCTCGGAAGCCGACAACGTCGAAGTCAGGCGCATCGGTTTGCCGCGCACCTTCGGCTTTGCGGCAAAGGATCACACCGACATCGGCGAAGCGCTGGGGCTGCTCGATTTCGCCACCGGCGCGAAACTCGCCGGCTCGCGCTTTTCGTTCCTGCGCGGTGACCTTGCGCGGATGCATCGCGCGCTCGCGCAATTGATGCTCGACGTGCATACGCGCGAGCATGGCTACGTCGAGTGCTATACGCCGTACATGGCCAACACCGCGTCGCTCATCGGTACGACGCAGCTGCCCAAGTTCGAGGCCGACATGTTCTCGGTGAAGAAGGGGGGCCAGCAAGGCGACGAGGACGCGCTGTACCTGATATCCACGTCCGAGATCACGCTGACGAACTCGGTGCGCGACGAGATCCTGGCCGCCGACGTGCTGCCGATCAGGCTGACCGCGCATACGCCGTGCTTCCGCTCCGAAGCGGGCAGCTACGGCAAGGACACGCGCGGCATGATCCGCCAACACCAGTTCGACAAGGTCGAGATGGTGCAGATCGTGCGGCCGGAGACATCCTATGCGGCACTCGACGAGCTGACCGGACACGCAGAGGCGATCCTGCACCGCCTCGAGCTGCCGTATCGCGTGATGGCGCTGTGCACGGCCGACATTGGTTTCGCCGCCGCCAAGACCTACGACCTCGAAGTGTGGCTACCCGGCCAGCAGGCGTATCGTGAGATCTCGTCGTGCAGCAATTGCGAGGCATTCCAGGCGCGACGCATGCAGACGCGTTTTCGCAACGCGCACGGCAAGCCCGAGCTGGTGCACACGCTGAACGGGTCCGGACTCGCGGTGGGGCGCGCACTGGTTGCGGTGATGGAGAACTACCAGCGCGCGGACGGCGGCATCGACGTGCCGCAGGCACTCGCGCCCTACATGGGTGGCGTCGAGGTCATCCGCGCACTGCGGTAGCGCAGTCATCGACCGCGAAATCTCGACATCCCGAAGCGCTTCGCGAGAACCGGTACTGTACCGGCGCCCGCGCTACCGCATGTTCCCCGTATGTCCCAGCGAATAGCGTCCCGGCTGCGGCCACACGGCCAGGCCGTGCGGTTCCATCCCGACCTTGATCCGGGTGACGGCGCCGCTGGTGGTGTCGAACGCATAGACGACGTCGTCGTACCTGCCTGACAACCACAACGTCTTGCCGTCGCCGCTGACGTTGCCCATGTCGGGGCTGC
>JBDTJK010000103.1:0-6750 GCA_039935875.1 Casimicrobiaceae bacterium | reverse complement strand
AGATCCTGTTCGATGGCGCGCGCGTCAACGACGTCGAGGCGCGCGACCGCAACGTCGGCATCGTGTTCCAGTCGTATGCGCTGTACCCGAACATGACGGTGCTGGAAAACGTGATGTTCCCGTTGCGGTTCAAGAAAGTGGAGCATGCCGACGGCGAGCGTCGCGCACGCGAAATCGCTGCGCTGGTGCGCATCGACGGCCTGCTCGACCGGCGGCCGAGCCAGCTTTCCGGCGGCCAGCAGCAGCGAGTCGCGCTGGCCCGCGCGCTGGTCAAGCGACCTCACCTGTTGCTGCTGGATGAACCGCTGTCGAACCTCGACGCATCGCTGCGACTGACGATGCGCACCGAGATTCGCCGCATCCAGCGCGAGCTCGGCGTCACCACCATCCTCGTCACCCATGACCAGATCGAGGCGACGACGATGGCGGACCGCATCGTCGTGATGAATGCCGGACGCATCGAGCAGGAAGGCACGGCCAAGGAACTGTACGAGGCGCCGCGCACGTTGTTCGTCGCGAGCTTCATCGGATCGCCACCGATCAACCTGTTCGACGCAAGCGCGCACGCAGGCGGGATCTGCGTCCACGAAGCCGATCTGTCGCTGACGGCGCCGGTGCAGGGCGATGTCATTCTCGGCCTGCGACCCGAAGGGGTGCGCGTCGCCGACGGGGGCCGGCCGGCGCATGTCGTTGCCGTGGAACCGATGGGCCGCGAAGTGCTGTACACCGCCGAGTTCGCACTCGGCACGGTACGTTTCCTCGAACCTGGCGCCGACGCCCGCCACCGGGAGGGCGACAACGTCGCGCTCACATTCGCGGCAGCCGAGGCACTGCTGTTCGACAAGGCAAGCGGGCTGCGCGTGTCCTCGCGCCTCATCGACTGAAGCGCATGGATGGTCCGCGCACGCTGTCCGGCGTCAACGTGAAAGCCTGCTTCCGGGAGGCGTGCGGCAGCGGCCGGCGCTGCGCCTCATGAAGCTCGTCACCTACAACATCCAGTACGGGCTCGGCCGCGATGGCCGCTACGACCTCGCGCGCATCGCCGGCGAGGTCCGCGACGCCGACGTGATTGCGCTGCAGGAAGTCGACCGCCATTGGCAGCGTTCGGGATGCGTCGACTCGCCGGCGGTGCTGGGCGACGCGCTGCCCGAGCACCACTGGGTATTCGGCGCCAACCTCGACATGGACGCGAGCTATCGCGACGATCGTGACCGCCTCGTCAATCGCCGCCGCCAGTTCGGCACGATGATCCTGTCGCGGCTGCCTATCGTCTCGTCGCGCAACCACATGCTGCCGAAGTACGGCACGCTGACGCAGCACAGCATCCAGCAAGGCGCGCTCGAGGCCGTCATCGTCACCGCCAACGCGGGTCCCGTGCGGATCTATTCAACACACTTGAGTCACCTCGACCCTGCGACGCGTCAACCGCAGGTGGAGGCGCTGCTTGCGATACATGCGCGCGCACCGGGTGAAGGCGGCGCCTGGTGCGGCGGCCATCCCCAGCCGGCTGCCGGCTGGACCGAAGGCGGCATGCCACCGATGCCGGCTGCGGCAATCCTGATGGGCGACTTCAACTTCGAGCCGACCGCGCCCGACTACGCGCGGATCGTCGGCGTTGCGAGCGCGCACTATGGCAGGCTCAATCGCGTCGACGGCTTCGTGGATGCGTGGACTGCCGCCGGCAATCGCGAAGACGAAGGGGACACGCTCGGCTCAGGCAAGCGGATCGATCATTGCTTTGTCTCTGCGATGCTGGCACCTCGTGTGCGCAGCGCGCGCATCGACAATGCAGCCACGGGCTCGGATCACTGGCCATTGTGGATCGACATCGACCTGTGACCAGGTCGGCCGGCGGCGTGCGCGGCCCAAATTCGCTTGCCTTGCGCAGTCGGTGCGCATCCGCAGGTCGCGCACATTGTGCGCGCGCGGCCACCGCTAGAATGCCGCCATGATCGATTGTCCGAATTGCCGCAACCCGATGCAATCGCGCAGCGCCGACGTGCATGGCGCGATCCCGCATTTAGCACCGGTGTCGAGCTGCACATCCTGCAACCTGTTCTGGTTCTCGGACTCGACGAGTATCGGCCTCACGCCCCAGGCCGTGCTGGCGCTGTTCCAGTTCATCGGTAATGCGGGTGCCGCACACACGTCGCTGGGCACCGCTTTCACATGCCCGGACTGCCGCCGATCGCTGCAATTCACGCACGATCTCGCGCGTTCCATGCGCTTCACCTACTGGCGATGTGCGACCGACCACGGCCAGTTGATCACGTTCGGCCAGTTCCTCGCCGAAAAGAACATGATTCGCGCACCGTCGGCGGGCGAGCTTGCGCAACTGCGCGCGACGCTACGCCAGGTAAGCTGCTCGCAATGCGGCGGCCCCATCGACCTCGTCACCGACAGTGCGTGTCCGCACTGCGGCGCGGCAGTGGCGCTGATCGATCCCGAAGGCGTCGCCAACGCGCTGCGCGAACTGCAACAGGGTGCGACCAGCATGCCGGCGCAGAGCCAGGACAATGCGCGGACGTCGATCTCCAATGCGCAGATCGACGCGTTGTTCAGCGCGCAGCGAATGTACGCCGACGGCGATGGCAATCGCGACCTCATCGCCATCGGCGCAGCGGCTATTGGCGCGGTACTGGGCAGCCTGCTGTCCTGAGATTCGCTCCGGGCTACGGCGCCACAAAAGGCATTTGGCGTCAGTCGGCGTCGAGCATCGACGGCGGTGCGACCACGTAGCCCTCCGGCGCCGCGGCACGGCACAGCGAATGCCACGCGTCGGCGGAAAGGCTGCGCGCGACCAGCAGCGTGAACGCATCGCGCGCGATGTGCCGGTAGAACAACGTGGACACCGGGCCGAACACGCTCTGCGCGCAAGTTCCCGGCGCAAATGCTTGCAAACCGAAATCGAGCGGGCATCCGCGCGCGAGCACGTCGCCTGCGTGTGCCCCCCGCAGCGTGAAGGCAACGCGGCTCGCCGAAACGTCGAACAGCGCGCCGCCGCTCGCGTTCAATGCGTCGCGGTGACCGTCGAAATCGACCAGCTGCGCGGGCTTGGCGTCGCGTGTGCTTTCAACTAGCAGCCATGAGCGCGGGCCAAGCCAGAGCGCAATCAATCGACCACCTTGCGCCGCACCAGTGGAGTGTGCAAAGCCGGTGGCAGCCACAGCGCGAAAGGTCGTATTCGGCGCCTGCGGCAGCGGCACGCCGAACATCCGTGCGAAATCCGCGGGCAGCGTTGTGCGCGTCGCGTCGCCCTGCACGTTCCACGCCGCGGCGACGCTCATGCGCGCGATCGACAGGTCTGCGCGGGGGCCGCCGTAGCGACCCGCCAGCGTCGAGCCAACCTCGCGTTGCGGATCGTCACCCACGCAGGCGCGCTCCGTCGGCGTCGATGAAGCACGGCGCGCCTACTCGCACGCGCACGCGCTTGCCGGCGAGCGGCGACAGCGCCCACAGCGTCTCGCCGCCGCGCGCGCGGCCATCGGCGAGCAACGCAAGCGCGATCCATGCGTCGGCGTGCGGACTGAAGCACCACGAAGTCACGTGACCTTCGGCGGCGTGCAGCGAAGGAGCGTCGGGATCTGCGCGCAGCTTCGCGCCGCGCGGCATGATCGCTCCATCCAGCGCAGTCAGGCCGACGAGTTGCCAGCGCCCAGGCTCGGTCAGCGCAGGACGTGCGAGCAGCGGCTTGCCAATGCAGGCCTTGGCGGCGTTGACGAGCTTGCCAAGGCCCAGGTCGTCGGGGGTCGTACGTCCATCCGCCTCTGCGCCGACGACGACGTGCCCCTTCTCGATTCGCAGCGTGCCCATCGCCTCGGTGCCGTAAGGCATGATGCCGAACGGCGCCCCCGCTTCCATGACGGCCTCCCACATGTCGATGCCGCGGTCGGCGGCCACGTGAATCTCGTAGGCGAGTTCCCCTGAATAACTCATGCGGAACACGCGGGCAGGAATGTCGCCGCTTGCAGTGCGCAGCGTGCAGGTCCCCACCGCCAGAAATGGAAACGCGGCGTTGGAGACATCGATGTCGACGATTGCCGCGAGCACATCGCGCGCCTTCGGCCCGGACAATGCCGCCGCCGACCACTGCTCGGTGACGGACGTCGCATGCACGTCCAGGTCCGGCCACGTGGTCTGCAACAGGAACTCGATCTGCTGCATCACCTTCACCGCGTTGACGGTGGTCGTCGTCATCAGGTAGTGCGTCGCGGCGAGCCGCGATGTAGTGCCATCGTCCATCACCATGCCGTCGTCGCGCAGCATCACGCCGTAGCGGCAGCGGCCGATCGCCAGGTTGTCCCAGCGATTGATGTAGACGCGGTTGAGGAATTCGGCGACGTCGCCTCCCTGCAATTCGATCTTGCCGAGCGTGGATACGTCGACCACGCCGACATTGGCGCGCACGTTGCGCGCCTCGCGGCTTGCCGCATCGTCTTCCGATTCACCGGCACGTGGATACGAATGCGGGCGCTTCCACAGCCCGGCGCTGACGAAGCGTGCGCCCTGCGTGGCATGCCAGTCGTGCATCGACGAGCGGCGCGTCGGCTCGACATGCGCGCCGCTTTCGGCGCCCGCGAAAGCACCCAGCGTGACCGGCGTGTAGGGAGGACGGAACGTCGTCGTGCCGACCTGCGGGATCGTGGCGTCGAGCTGCGCGGCCATCAGCGCGAGGCCGATGATGTTGCTGGTCTTGCCCTGGTCGGTTCCCATGCCGAGCGTGGTATAGCGTTTGAGGTGCTCGACAGCCTGGTAGCCCTCGCGCTTCGCGAGCGCGATATCGTCAGCGGTAACGTCGTTCTGCAGGTCGACGAAGCGCTTTGCCCCCGGCGTCGGCGGCGCGATGGACCACGTGGGCTGCAGGGCTGCGCGGTGCTCGGCGACGGCGCCGGGTGCACTGGGCGCCGCAGCGGCATTCGCGCCGGTGCGCGCGCCGCCGTCGATGCCCGCGCGGCCGGCGGCAGCGATGCCCGCGGCATGTGCTTCGACCAGCGCCACGGCAACGTCGAAACGGCCATTGGCCGCTCCCACCGGCAATATCGGCAGCGGCGACACGTCGGGTACGAACGCCGCGAGCGTGTCGTCATAGCGCAATTTGCCACGCGCCTGCGAAAACAGATGGACGGCGGGGTTCCAGCCACCAGAGACGCAGACGAGGTCACAGTCGACGCTGCGCGTGCCTGCTGCGCCATTGATGCGCAGGTCGACGCCGCGAACGTGCTGGCCGCCGCGCGCGCCGGCGACGACTGCGTCGGCGATCACCGCCACGCCGGCATCTCGCAGCTGCGCGGGCAAACCGTGCACCAGTTGCGCCGCGGGACGCGGGTCGACGATGGCGGCAACGGCAATCCCCGCCGCGTGCAGCGCCAGCGCGTCAGCATAGGCACCGTCATTGTTGGTGAACACCACCGCACGCGTGCCCGGCTTGACGCCGTAGCGCCGCACGTAGGTGTGCGCAGCGCCGGCGAGCATCGTCCCGGGCAGATCGTTGTTCGCGTAGGCGATGCTGCGTTCGTGCGCGCCACTCGCCAGCACCACCGCCTTGGCCCGGATCATCCAGAAGCGCTGCCGCGGCGCATGCGGCGGCGGCGACGCGAGATGGTCGGTCACCCGTTGCAGCGCGCCCACCAGGTTACCGTCGTAATAGCCGAACGCGGTCGTACGCGCGAGCAGCGTGACACCCGGCTGCGCCGCCAGCCACGCGATGCCCTCCGCGGCCCATTGCGCCGCCGAACGACCGTCGACCGTGACGTCGTCGCTCGCCACGCCACCGCCCCAGCGAGGGTTCTCGTCGCACACGATGACCCGCGCGCCGCTGCTTGCCGCCGCCCGCGCCGCCACAATGCCGGCCAGGCCGCCGCCAATCACCAGCACGTCGCAGTGCGCGTACTGATGTTCGTAGCGATCCGGGTCGGACTCGGTGGCGCTGCGGCCCATGCCGGCGGCGCGCCTGATCACGTGCTCATAGCGCAGCCACCAGCGCGGTGTTGGCGGCCACATGAACGTCTTGTAGTAGAACCCGGCCGGCAGCATCCGCGAGATCGCGTTGTTGACCGCACCGACATCGAAGCGCACCGACGGCCAGCAGTTCTGGCTCGCGGCGACCAAGCCATCGTAAAGCTCGATCGTCGTCGCGCGCACGTTGGGCTCGGTGCGCGCGCCGCGCGCCAGTTGCACCAGCGCATTGGGCTCTTCGACGCCGGCGCTGAACACGCCGCGCGGCCGGTGATACTTGAAGCTGCGACCGGTCAGCTGCACGCCATTGGCGAGCAGCGCCGATGCCAGCGTGTCGCCCGGATGGCCCTGGTAGCGGACTGCGTCGTACTCGAAGTGCAATACGCGCGTACGATCGATGTCGCCGCCCTGTGCGATGCGCAACGATTGGGTCATTGCGCCGCTCCCGGTAACGGTTCGCCAGCGTGCGCATTGGCGAGGATGTCGTGGGTGCGGGTATCGCGGCGCACTTTGAACCAGCTGCGACACCCTGCGCTGTGCAGCCACCATTCGTCGTGCGGGCCACGCGGGTTGTCACGCAGGTAGACGTAGTCGAACCACGCGGCCTCGGGTGCATCGTTGTCCGGCCGGCGCACCGTCGCATCGCCGCCGTAGGTGAATTCGACCTGGTTGCGCGGTCCGCAGTACGGACAGGGAATCAGCATCATGAGCTGCTCGCCCCCATCAGTGCGCCCACGCGTACGGCCCGGCGCCTTTTTCGTCGAGCATCCGGCCCTGCGCGAAGCGCTCCAGCGT
>JBDTJK010000102.1:0-8608 GCA_039935875.1 Casimicrobiaceae bacterium | reverse complement strand
AGCGGAAATCGGCAGCGCGCGATAGTGCCCCCGCCGTCGCGCGCGAGCAGATCGAAGGTGCCGCCGTGCAGCCGCGCTACGCGCTCGACAATGGCCAGACCCAGTCCGGCACCGGCGGCGCCGTCGTTGCGCGCGCGCGCGATCGAGCTGCGCGTGAACGGCTGCTTCATGCGTTCCACTTCATGCGCATCGACGCCGCCACCGCGGTCCATCACGTCGACACTGGCCTCGCTGCCATCCGCGCTGATGTGCGTGTGGATCTCCACCGGCGGGCGACCGTAGGCGAACGCGTTGTCGACGAGGTTCGACAGCATCCGCGACACCGCGGTGACCCGCAGCGGTAACGTGACGTCCGCGGCAAGTTCGGTAACGACCTCACGTCCGCTGGCGCGGTAGCGTGCGATCACGCGATCGACGACGTCATCGAGGCTCGCCATTTCGACCCCGGCGAATTCGTCACCGCGCGCGAAGTCGAGGAACTGGCCGACGATGCGATCCATCTCCTCGATGTCGGCCACCATGCCGTCGCGCATCGCCGCATCCGCGCCGCCCATCTCCACGCCAAGCCGCAGCCGCGCAAGCGGCGTGCGCAGGTCGTGCGAGATACCCGCCAACAGCAGCGCGCGGTCATGCTCGATCTGCCGCAGGCTCGCCAGCATCGCGTTGAAGCCACGATTGACCGACGCGATCTCGGACGGCCCGCTTTCCGGCAGCGGTGGCTGCGATTCGCCGCGGCCGACGCGGGCGACGGCCGAGGTAAGCTCGCGCAGCGGCTGCGCCAGGTAACGCGCGAACACGTACGCGATCACCAGCAACAGCAGGAATACCGTCAGCGTCCACGCCAGCGCGCGCGTCGGCAGTTCCTCCTGCGCCAGCGGGCGGGTCGGGAATCCGATCCAATATGCCGCGTTCCCGGCGTCGATCCTGACCAACAGCAGGCCCCGTCCCGGCGACATGTGCAGCTCGGTCGTGGGCCCCAGCGCCTCCTTCAGCCGCGTTTCAAGACCGGCGAATCCCGATCCCGCTGCAACGCCAATGCGCGCGCGTTCGCCGTCCGGAATGATGCGCACGCCATATTCGCGCCCAAGGCGTACCAGGTAGGCGCGACGGACACCGGCATCGGCGTTCTCGAGTGCTGCCCGCAGCGCCTGCAGCTGCACGATCTTGGTGTCGCCGAACTGCCTTGCGATCAGCGACGCACGGTCGTAGCGGAAGATCAGCAACGACGCCGATGCTGATATCGCGACCACCGCGATCAGCAGCAGCACGATGCGGCCGAACAGCGAACGCGGCCACAGCATCACGTGACGCCGGCGTTTTCGCTCTCGGGAACGTAGACGTAGCCGAAGCCCCACACGGTCTGGATGTAGCGGGGATTGGCCGCGTCCTGTTCGACGATCTTGCGCAGGCGCGACACCTGCACGTCGATCGCACGGTCGAACACGTCGTGGTCGCGCCCGCGTGCGAGCATCATCAGCTTCTCGCGTGCGAGCGGCTGCCGCGGATGCTGCACCAGCACCTTTATCAGCGAATATTCGCCGGTGGTCAGGTTGACCAGCTTGCCATCGCGCGACAGCGTGCGTGCCGCCAGGTCGAGCGTCCATGAACCGAATGCGACGCTTCCTTCGTCCACCGGAGATCCGGGTGCCGGCCGGTCGGCGTGACGGCGCATCACGGCGTGGATGCGCGCCACGAGCTCGCGCGGATTGAACGGCTTGGGCAGGTAGTCATCCGCGCCCATCTCCAACCCGACGATGCGGTCGACGTCTTCCCCCTTGGCGGTCAGCATGATGATCGGCACCATTTCGCCGGCCCCGCGCAGCCGCCGGCACACGGCCAATCCATCTTCGCCTGGCAGCATCAGGTCGAGGACGATCAGGTGCGGCGGGTCGCGCTGCAGACGCTTGTCGATGTCCTTTGCATCGGGAAGGGCCTTGACGTCGAAGCCCTGCTCACCCAGATAACGCGTCAACAGATCACGCAGGCGCACGTCGTCATCGACGACAAGTATGCGCAGCGGTGTGGGATCCTTGTTCATGCCTGCCATTGAAGCGCGGCGCGCGCTGCCGCGACGAGGTCCTTGGTAACCGATTGTAACGTTGTGCCATCGGCGCAACCTGCTGTTGCAAACGGACCGGCCGCGCGGCGAACGAATGCGCGATGCTGCGTCTCGAAGCACCATACCGGCCGCGTGCCGGCCCAAAGGTTCAGTACGAAAGGATTGCCCATGTTCGCCTTCGATTCGACACACACGCTGCGCATGACGCTTGCCGCATCGGTGCTGGCTCTTGCCGCCGGCGGCACCGCGGCGTTCGCGCAGGACACCACCGGCAACACGCCAGCGCATGCGGCCCATGTTCGCCACGGCGGTGACCCGCTGGCCGCCACGATGTTCCGCGTCAAGTCCCAGCTTGCACTCAATTCGTCGCAGCAGTTGCAGTGGGACAACGCCGTCGCGCAGAGCAAGAGCGCGCGTGCGCAGGGTTCGGCACTGCGCAAGGGCGTCAAGGGCCAGTTCGATGCAGAGCTCGCAAAAGACCAGCCGGATCTCGCTTCGGTGGCGGGGGCGGCTGACGCCGCGCGTGCGCAAGGCCAGCAACTGCGCACGTCGGCCCGCGACGCGTGGCTCGGCGTGTACGCGAACCTGACGCCGGCGCAGAAGGCGACCGTGCGCGATGCTTTGCGCGCACAGTCTTCGCGGATGGATGAAAGGCGCGCGTCGCACCGCATGCCGAGTTGACGTTCGCGGTAGGCCACAAACGGGGCTTGCACTGCCTCCCGTCATTGCATTGCTGCCAGCGGGAAGTCCGAAAGTCGGGCTTCTCGCTGTTGCTGTCAGCCGACACTTCCGCGAACTATCCGTTCGTCATTAAAGTTGCCGGCGAGGGTCGCGCGCGATCCATCACGCGGGCCAGCGCAATTCCTGCGCGACTACATTCGCCAAAATCCGTTGCAGAACGAAGTTTCCTCCGCACGCCATTGTCATCAAGCTTGAATTCATAATTTCTATAAACTTTTATAGTAATTAATATTAGTCAATAAAAACAGCATATTATAGTTACATCTTCTCATTCACCTTGCATAAAACAGTATCTCGTGTTGCCGTCTGTCGAAAATAGGCAACAGGGCCTTGTATTCCCAATATCGCGGGTGAATAATCCGACTGCCGCAAGGGGGGTACGAAGATGCGGGCAATCGCGCCTCCCCCCGGAAAACGAATACGCGAGCCCAAACAAGGCAGGGAGACGCAACATGCATCGTGAATCGCAATGCGCCGGCGTGATGCCGCGCGCAAGCGCCCGGAATTTCCGCGGAGCGCGCCGATGGATTCTGCCGTTGTTGCTGGCGCTGGTCGCGTGGCTGGCTCCCGCGATGGCGATGGCGGAGGGCGCGGTCCCCGTCTACCGCTTCTACAACAACCTGACCGGCACCCATTTCTACACGACGTCGACCGTCGATCGCGACATCGTGCTCGCGACGTGGCCGCAATTCATCTATGAAGGCCCGGTGTTTTATGCATACCTGACGCAGACCGCGGACACCAAGCCCGTCTACCGGTTCTTCGACACGGCGACCAGCACCCACTTCTATACGCAGTCAGAACAGGAACGCGACTTGTACCTGGCGACGCAGAAGACGTTCCTCTACGAAGGCGCCGTGTACTACGCCCCTTACGCGGACGGCGACGGCCGTGCGGCGCTGTATCGTTTCTACAACACGCAGACACACGCGCACTTCTATACCGACGTCGCCGCTGAGCGTGACCAGGTGCTGGCACGCTATCCCTGGTTCACGCTGGAAGGCATCGGGTTCTACGTCTTTACCTCGACCAGTCCGCCCGGCAGTACCGACCTCAGTACATTGAAGATCGCGCTCAACGTGCAGCCGGTCACGTCAACCAACATCCGCCTGGCCGCGACGACCACGGACACCGGAGGATTCGTCACCAGCGTCGATTTCACGATGGACGGCGCGGCCATCGGCACGCTGACGCGCGAACCCTATTCGCTCAGCGTCAACGTTACGCCCGGAACCCATATCTTCACCGCGACCGCGCACGATACCGCAGGTGCGACGCGCAGCTCGGAACCCGCGGCGTACACGCTGGCGGGCCCGACGCTGCCGAAGCCGAAAGTCGCGTTGTCCGTCTCGTCCACCGCGATTCAACTCGGCCAGCCGGTCACCTTGGCCGCCACTGCCAGTGAAGATAACGGCAGCATTGCCAAGGTGGCCTTTTATGCGGGCGGCGCGCTGCTGTACGAAAGCGCGGCCGCGCCCTACAGCTACACCTACACGCCGGCTGCGGCCGGGGGTGTCGCGTACACGGCGATAGCCACGGATGCTTCCGGCCAGACAACAACTTCCGCAGCAGTCGGCGTCACGGTGTCGTCGCCAAACGGTCCGCCGGCGACGACACCGAAGGTGGCACTCGCCGCTTCGCCAACGACGGTCACCCTCGGACAGCCGGTAACGTTCACGGCCACGGCCACCGAGGATGGCGGCACGATCAAGTCCGTCAGCTTCTTCATGGGCGCCACGCTGCTGAAGACGGTCGCCGCCGCACCCTATACATTTTCGTACACGCCAACCGTTGCCGGCGGCCTCGGATTCACGGCCGTCGCGACCGACATGCAGGGATTGACCGGAACGTCGGGCAACGTCGGCGTCAACGTCAACCCGGCCGTGGGCGCGGTGCCGAAGATCTCGCTTGCGTCCACTGCGACGACGATCAATGTCGGCGACACGGTCACATTGACCGCGACCGCGACAGAAACCGGCGGCACGATCAGGAAGGTGGACTTCTATTCGGGCACCAAGCTGCTGGCGTCGCCGACTGTTGCCCCGTATACGTTTTCCTATACACCTGCGGTGGGCGGCATGCTGACGTTCAGCGCGGTGGCCACGGATACCAAGAACGTGACGGCCACGTCGCCGACGATCCCGGTGACCGTCAACGCGCCGGTGATCAGCGGACTCAAGGTCACGCTTGCGTCCACCAGCACGTTTACGCAGGTGCCGGCGACGATCACGTTGACGGCCAACCCGACCCCGGTCACTGGCACGACGATCACCAAGGTCGACTTCCTGCGCAACGGCATCGTCATCGGCACGGTGGCTGCCAAGCCGTACGTGCTCGCCACCTTGCTGTCCACGGCGGGCCAGGCCTACGCATTCACCGCGCGTGCCAGCGACAGCACCAATGCCACCGCGACCTCCGCGGTGCTCAATGTGGTGACCACCGCGACGCCAGTGATCAAGACTGCCACGCAGGATCAATGGCGGTTGTTGACGCAGGCCACGTTCGGCCCGTCGCCGGCCGACATCGCAAGCGTGCAATCGCTGGGCATCCCAGGCTGGATCGACAACCAGTTCGCAAAGGCGCAGACCGGATACCCGGACTCGCGCTACAACCACATCCAGTTGCGGCAGACGTCCGACTGCGCATCGGCCGACCCGGGTGGCAATGCGTATCCCGCGAGCTCGGCGCTGGTCAAGTGCGTGCGCGATCACCTGTCGCTCAACATGGTGCAGCGCGACTTCTTCACCAATGCGGTATCCGGCGGCGATCAATTGCGCCAGCGTGTCGCGTGGGCGCTGTCGCAGATCCTGGTGTCTTCCGCCAACGAGCCCGACCTGTCGTACGCCTACGTGATGTCGCGCTACCAGAACATCCTGTTCGCCAACGCGTTCGGCAATTTCGAGGCGCTGCTGCAGCAGGTGTCACTGTCGCCGGCGATGGGCAACTACCTGGATGCGGTCAACAACGATCGTCCCGATGGCAAGGGTCGGGTGCCCAACGAGAACTACGCACGCGAGGTCATGCAGCTGTTCTCGATCGGCCTCGAGGAGCTGACCGAGAATGGCTCATCGTTGACGGACGTCAACGGCGATCCGATCGCAACCTACGACCAGAGCGACATCAAGGAAATGGCACGCGTGTTCACCGGCTGGACCTATGCGAACGCGGACGGCACTCCGGCGGCGAAGAAGAATGCGCCGTACTACGCATTGCCGATGGCCAATTTCCCCGGTACGGCGACCACCGGCCATGACGTCGATCCGAAGCTCTTGATCGGCGACGTGGCGCTGCCAGCGGGGCAATCGGCGCTGCAGGATCTCAACAGTGCCGTGCATGCGGTGTTCATGCACCCGAACACGCCGGTGTTCATCAGCAAGCAGCTGATCCAGAAACTGGTCACCGGCAACCCGTCGCCCGCCTACGTGCAACGCATCGTCAACGTGTTCAAGGACGATGGCAGCGGGCAGCGCGGCAACCTGCGCGCCGTGGTGCGCGCGATCCTGCTCGACTCCGAGGCGCGTGGCAACGGCGACAAGGGCAGCAACTTCGGATCGCTGCGCGAGCCGGTGTTCGTCGTTACCTCGATGCTGCGCTCGTTGTCCGGCATCACCGATGGCAACACGCTGTCCGACCTGACCGGGTCGCTGGGCCAGCGCGTCTACTACTCGCCGACGGTGTTCAATTATTTCCAGCCGGACACGACGGTGCAGGTGCAGGGCGCGAGCCTCAACGAGCCGGAGTTCGGCATTCACGACAGCAACACGGCGTTCGGACGGGCGAACCTGGTCTACCGCCTGGTTTATCAGGGTGTCGGCGAAGACGCGACGATCGACAACGCAGTCGGCACGCGTCTCAACACTCAGCAGTTCGAGGCATTTGCCGATGTTCCGGCGACGCTCGTCAGCCATGTGAGCGTGGCGCTCACCGCAGGCACGCTGCCGGCGGCTGCGGCAACCACCATCGCCAACGCGGTGGCCGCTATTGCATCGAGCACCGATCCCGCCCAGGTGCAATGGCGAACGCAACGCGCGCAGATGGCCGTCTATCTGATCGCATCGTCCTACTACTACCAGGTGCAGCATTGACATGAATATCGATCGCCGCAAATTCCTTCGCAACTCCGGCGCGCTGACGGCGTCCGGCATGGTGGGCAGCCTCGGCACGCTGGGGGTGCAAAGCGCGCAGGCGGCCGGTGCCGATTTCAAGGCGCTGGTGGGCGTGTTCCTGTTCGGTGGCAACGACAGCAACAACATGGTCGTGCCGGAGGATCCGACGCGCTTCGGCCAGTACGCTGCCGTGCGTTCGGCGGCTTCCGGCATCGGCCATCTGCAGGCGCAGCTGCAGCATGTGACCGATTCGGCCACCGGCAATCTCTATGGATTGCATCCCAACCTGTCGGCGCTGAAGTCGATGTACGACAGCAACAAGATGGCGATCATTGCCAATGCCGGCACGCTGCTCGAGCCGATGAATCTCGCCCAGTACAAGACCGGCGTCGGCCGTCCGTCGAATCTGTTTTCGCACACTGACCAGCAGGTTGCGTGGATGGGACAGGAGCCCAACGTGGTCGCGCGCACCGGCTGGGGTGGGCGTGCGTCCGACAAGCTGAAAGCGCTGAACAACGGCGCGCTGATCCCGGCATCGATTTCGGTCTCCGGCAACCAGGTATTCGCCGTCGGCAACTCCACGGTTCCTTTCGTCATCCCGGGCAACGGGGGCATCAGCCTGTCAGGCCAGGGCGGCGATGCGGTATCGATCGCGCGCTACAACGCGCTGAAGGCAATGCTTGCAGGCGGCACGGGCAACAGTGTGCAGGACGGTGCAGCCGCAGTGCTCAATGGTGCGCTGGCAGCCAACGAAAGCGCAAACCCTGTCTTGACCGCGGCACTCCCACCGGGCATCGCCACGGCGTTCAGCGGGGTACCCAACACGAGCCTCGCGCAACAACTGAAGCAGGTGGCGCGGCTGATCGACGCACGCGGCGCACTGGGACTCACGCGGCAATTTTTCTTCGTTTCGATCGGCGGCTTCGACACGCACTCGAATTTGATCACCAACCAGGTGTCGCTGATGACGCAGATGAACGATGCGTTGTCGGCGTTCTACAACTACACGGTGGCCGCAGGCGTGGCCAGCAATGTGACGACGTTCACGATGTCGGACTTCAACCGCACGTTCATCGGCAACGCCAACATCGGCACGGACCACGCCTACGGCGGCCATCATTTCGTGATGGGCGGCGCGGTGAAGGGCGGCAGGGTCTACGGCTCGTTCCCCGACCTCACGGTCAAAGGCGTCGACGACGTCAGCAACAACGGTGCGTGGCTGCCTTCGACGTCGGTGGATCAGGTCGGCGCAACGCTCGGCAGCTGGTTCGGAGTCAACGGCAGCGACATGGACTACGTATTTCCCAACATCGCCAACTTCACGACCAAGAACCTCGGATTCATCTAGCGCATCCGCACGCTCGAGTAGAAATCGGTTTTCCTCCGCCCGCGGCGCGCCCGGCACCGCGGGTTTTTATTGTCCGCGACATTCACGCGACCTGCGCTTGCGCGAGCATCGTCGGCTGCGCGATGAACTGGATCGCAGCCACTCGCAGCGCGGTCGCATCGACCGGCTTGTGCAGCAGTGGCAGGCCGGCCTCGCGCGCATCGCGCGTGGCGGCGTCTCCAAGGTCGCCTGACACGATCAGTGCCGGGATCGGCGTTCCCAGTTCGTCGCGCAGTCTTGCGATAGCTTGCACGCCGTCGGCGCCGTTGGCGAGTCGCAGGTCGGCGATGATGAGGTCGGGATAGCTCTCCAGCA
>JBDTJK010000101.1:0-3959 GCA_039935875.1 Casimicrobiaceae bacterium | reverse complement strand
CGCAGCCGCAATGCAGGACTCGCCGCCGCGCGGGGGACGACCGTGGCGTTTGCCGACGACGATTGTCGTTATCGTCCCGATACGATTGCACGCGTAGCGGCATTCTTCGTGTCGGAACCCGGTGCTGACGGAATGTGACGGTGGCCGCCATTTCGCGGCAATGCGGCGGCAAATTGCCGCGCATTTTCACGCGGCGACGCGTCAGCGGCGTTTGCCGAGCAGCGAACCCAGCACGCCGCGAACGATTTCGCGGCCGATCGCCGAGCTCGCTGAACGCACGACGCTCTTCATCGCGGTGTCGGCGATGCTGTCGCCGCGTCCTCGCTTGCCGAAGATGGAATCCTTGAGGCTGTCGAGCATCCCGCCGCCCGCCTCACCTGCACTGGTCGACTGTGCGGCACGCTGCTGCAGCCGCTCGTAGGCGGATTCGCGATCAACGGTTTGCGCGTACGTGTTCCTCAGCGGCGAACGGTCGATCACGACCTTGCGCTCGTCCGCGGTGATCGGCCCGATGCGTGAGGCCGGGGGCAGCACGAACGCGCGGTCCACAGGTGCCGGACGTCCTTTGTCATCGAGGAACGATATCAATCCCTCGCCGACGCCGAGCTCGAGGATCGCTTTCTCGGTGTCGATCGCGGGGTTGGAGCGCATCGTCGTCGCCGCCGCCTTGACCGCCTTCTGGTCGCGGGGCGTATAGGCGCGCAGCGCGTGCTGCACGCGATTGCCGAGTTGTCCCAGCACGGCGTCGGGAATGTCCAGCGGGTTCTGCGTGACGAAGAACAGGCCCACGCCCTTTGAGCGTACCAGGCGCACCACCTGCTCGATGCGGTCGAGCAGCGCTTTCGGCGCGTCGTTGAAGAGCAGGTGCGCTTCGTCGAAAAAGAACACCAGCTTGGGCTTCTCGGGATCGCCCACTTCGGGCAAGCGTTCGTAGATCTCGGCGAGCAGCCACAGCAGCAGCATCGCGTAAAGCGTCGGCGCCTGCATCAGGCGGTCGGCGGCGAGGATGTTGATCACGCCGCGACCACCATCCGTCTGCAACAGGTCGTCGATGTTGAGCATGGGTTCGCCGATGAACTTGTCGGCGCCCTGTTGTTCGACCTGCAGCAGCCCGCGCTGAATCGCACCGATCGACGCCGCGGAGACGTTGCCATAGCGTGTCGTGAGATCGCCAGCGTTGTCGCCGACCCACGACAACATCGCACGCAGATCCTTGAGGTCGAGCAGCAGCAGCCCGTTGTCGTCGGCAACCTTGAACGTCAATGCGAGCACACCGGCCTGGATTTCGTTGAGCTGCAGGATGCGCGACCAGAGCAGGGGGCCGAGGTCGGAAACCGTCGCGCGCAGCGGATGCCCCGCTTGGCCAAAGACATCCCAGAATTCGACGGGAAACGCCGAAAATGCCGGGACTTCGACGCCGATACGCGCAAGTCGCTCGTCGAGTTTGGGTGAGCCTGCACCCGGCTGCGACATTCCAGCCAGGTCGCCCTTGACGTCGGCCATGAACACGGGCACGCCGATGGACGAAAACCGCTCCGCCAGCACCTGCAGGCTGACAGTCTTTCCCGTACCGGTGGCGCCGGTGATGAGGCCGTGGCGATTGGACATCGCCGGAAGCATCGCGATGTCGACCCGTGCGTTGTGGGCGAATATGAAGGGCGTCGGCATGCGATTGGAAGCGTCCGTTGACTGCCCTATATTACCTTCGCGGCCGACAGTGGCCCCACGCCCGGTCGCCTCTGTGAAAAGGCAAGAAAAGCGGGTATAATTCAAGACCATAACGAAAAGCGCCGCGTACCAAAGGTAACTCCCGGCGGTTGGGTACCGGGGTCGTGGCGAGCACAAAGTGGGCTGGGTACAGCCCATTTTTTTTTGCATTGCCGGTGGCGGTCATGCGATCCGCTGGCGGACCGATATACGAACTGATGTGCAAACCGATGTGCAAACCGATGTGCAAACCGAGTGGCGAACCTGAGCGAACTGCTGGAAAAGACCGTCCCCGCGCTGGGGTATGAACTGGTCGATTGGGAATTCGGTACCAATCGCCTGTTGCGCGTCTACATCGACATGCCGAAGGGCATCGACGTAGAGGATTGCGCGCGCGTAAGTCACCAGCTGACGCACCTGTTCACCGCCGAGAACATCGACTTCGCGCGTCTCGAGGTGTCGTCGCCGGGACTCGACCGGCCACTGCGCAAGGCGGCGGATTACGAGCGCTTTGTCGGCGAGGAAGCCAAGTTCACGTTACGTGAGCCGATTGAGAACGCGAAGAAGTTCAAGGGAATACTGCGTGGTGTCGAGGGCAAGGCCGCCCTGGTCGAGACTGCGCGTGGCGTGCAGTCGATACCGTTCGAAATGATCGAACGCGCACGGCTGGTGCCGAGGATCGAGTGGAGATGAACATGAATCGTGAAATGCTGCTGCTGGTCGATGCGTTGTCGCGCGAGAAGAACGTGCCGAAGGAAATAGTCTTCAGCGCACTCGAGATGGCGCTCGCGTCGGCGACCAAGAAACGTTATCCGAACATGGAGATCGACGCTCGCGTCGAGATCGACCGCGAGACCGGCGATTACAAGTCGTTTCGCCGCTGGACCGTGGTGCCCGACGAGGACCACGAGGAGCCGGCGCACCAGCTCGCCATCACCGACGCGCTGGAACGCGACCAGGAATTGAAGCTCGGGGACGTCGTCGAGGAATCGCTCGAGCCGATCGAATTCGGGCGCATCGGCGCGCAGGCTGCCAAGCAGGTGATCCTGCAGAAGATCCGCGATGCCGAGCGCGAGCAGATCCTCAACGACTTCCTCGAGCGCGAAGACAATCTCTTGACCGGCACGGTCAAGCGGATCGAGCGCGGTAGCGCGATCGTCGAATCGGGCCGTATCGAAGGGATCATCCCGCGCGACCAGCTGATCCAGAAGGAAATGCTGCGCGTCGGCGACCGCGTGCGTGCGTACGTGATGAAGATCGATCGTGCCGCCAAAGGCCCGCAGCTGATCCTGTCGCGGATTGCGCCCGAGTTCCTGGTGCGCCTGTTCGAGCTCGAAGTGCCGGAAATCGAAGAGGGCCTGATCGAGATCAAGGCTGCCGCGCGCGATCCGGGCATCCGCGCCAAGATCGCCGTCAAGTCGAACGATCCGCGTCTCGATCCGCAGGGCACATGCATCGGCATGCGCGGATCGCGTGTGACCGCGGTGACCAACGAGCTCGCTGGTGAACGCGTCGACATCGTGTTGTATTCGGACGACCCGGCCAAGTTCGTCGTCAATGCGCTCGCGCCCGCCGAGGTGCAGAGCATCCTGGTCGACGAGGAGAAGCATTCGATGGACGTCGTCGTCGACGAGGAAAACCTCGCGATCGCGATTGGTCGCAGCGGCCAGAACGTGCGTCTCGCGTCGGAAATGACCGGCTGGGAACTGAACCTGATGGGTGTCGAGGAATCGCAGCAGAAGCACGAAGGCGAGACGCAGCGCCTTCGCGCGCTGTTCATCGACAAGCTGGACGTCGACGAGGAAATGGCCGACATCCTGATCGGCGAGGGCTTCACTTCGCTGGAAGAGGTGGCCTACGTGCCGATCACGGAAATGAACGAGATCGAATCCTTCGACGAGGACACGATCAACGAGTTGCGCAGCCGCGCGCGCAACGCATTGCTGACCGAGGCGATCGCGCGCGAGGAAAGCGTGGGCAATGTCGAGGAGGCGCTGCTCGGTCTCGAAGGCATGGACACCGAGATCGCGGCGAAGCTCGCGATGCATGGCATCACCACACGCGACGCGCTGGCCGACTTGGCCGGTGACGAGCTGACCGAACTCACCGGGCTCGACGCCGAAAAGGCGCAGGACCTGATCATGAAGGCGCGCGCGCACTGGTTCGAGGCGGCGGAAGATCCTGCGCCGTTGGTGGCACCGGCTTCACCGCAGGTCCATTGATCGACATCACCAGAATCGCAGCACCCGGAG
>JBDTJK010000100.1:0-21539 GCA_039935875.1 Casimicrobiaceae bacterium | reverse complement strand
CGCTGGCAGTCATTCCCAGCACGTCGTTGGCAGCTTCGTAGAAGCGGCTGTTGGAGTTGAAACCCGCGTCGTAGATTGCATCGGTAACGGTGGGGCTTTGCAACAGCCCGCTGCGCAGGCGCTTCGCGCGTTGCGCGTTGGCGTACTCCTTCGGCGTGAGGCCGGTCTGCGCCCTGAACACTCGATGGAAGTGATATGAACTCACGCGCACCTCGTCGGCCAGCTCGCGCAACGTAGGTACGTGCCCAGCGCGCTCGATGTGCCGGCACGCGGCGGAGACCAATGACGCGTGCCGCGCGGCGACGGCGGTGCGACTGGCGGCAGCGCGGCGGCTGGGCCGAAAGCCCGCCTTTTCGGCGGCTTCGGCAGTATCGAAGAATTCGACGTTTTCCGGTCGCGGCAGGCGTGACGGACTGCTTGCCCGGCAGTACACGCCGGTGGTCCTGACCGCGTAGACGAAGTGGTCATCGTGCGCCGGATCGCGCGCGAGCACTGCCTTCCAGCGCGGATCGCGCTGCGTGAGCGTTGCCTGTGACGGGCGTTTGGAAAGTGCTGCTTTCATGGCGACAGGATCGAAGTTCATGCCTGCACGATACGGCCGGGGAGGCTTTTGCGCACTCCGCTGCTTGCGGTCGAATTCTGTTGTCGTCGCCGACAACACTGCAAAAGACGGCGCACACCAGGCGCCGCCGCGATTCGTCTTGCCGCGCGTCGCTAGCGCGTGCCTTCCAGCGACGGACGGTCGTTGATCACCTCAGCGAGCCGCGCGATGTCGCGTACGACGATTCCCTGGCGGCCCGGATCCACCAGGCCGAGATCACGCCAGCGCGTCAGGATGCGGCTGACCGTGAACAGCGTGGTGCCGCACAGTTCGGCCAGGTCCTGACGTGAGATCGGGAATTCGATGCTGACGCCGCGCTCGGTGCGGCGGTCCGACGTGCTGACGAGCTCCATAAGGTGGCGCGCCAGACGCACGTCGACCGGATCGCTGGCGAGTTCCTGGATACGCGACAGGTAGTCGTCGGCACGGTCGCCGACGAGTTGCAGCGCATTTTGCGCGATCAGCGGCGAGCGCGCGATTCGATCGCGGATGAATTGCGCCTTCCACGTGACGAGCGTCGCATCGGAGGCGGCGGTGGCCGTGGCCGGGAACGGCACTCCACGGAACAGCGGCGCCCCGCCGACATGCTCGCCCCGCTGCATGAAGCGCAACGCGATCTGGTCGCCGTTGCGTGTCACATGCGTCAGCTTGATCCAGCCGTCGGCAAGCAGGTACAGCTCGGCAGGTTCGCTACCCTGCTGGAACAGCAATGCGCCGCGCAAAAGCTTGCGCAGCACGGCTGCTGCGGTCACCTCGGCGAGTTCGGTAGCACTGATGCCTCGAAACAGCGCGGACTTCGCGGTCGCGGCGACGACATCCACTTTCATCGGTGAACGTGGCTCATCAGGCTGGCAAACGGCGCTGGGCATGGGATTGCGGATATGCGCGGACGACTGCCGGCGACAGGGTGGACATATTCATGGTGACAGGCGTACCGCGACTCCCCTCGACGGCCGATTCGAGATGATATCGCATCCCCTGCAGGAAGACCCGCTGCGTTTGCCCGGCGAGCCCGCTTGCGTTCCGGTCACAACGTGTGCGCTCGATCACCGAGCGTGAAGCCTCGCCAGGCGATGCCGGACGAGCGGGCCAGTGCCATCACCTTCACCAACTCTCCCATCTCGGCGGGCGACGTCAGCCGCTGCAGCGCTGTGGATTCGCGGATGAACCCGAGTGAGCCGGGCTCACCGACCTCGAGCAGGCGATCGAGGATTCCCGCGCTCAACAGATAGGCGGCCTGGGGGGCGAATCCCGCGACCGCAAGCCCCCCGAGTTGCGCAGCCTCGGCCATTGCACTGAAATCGACGTGCGCGGTGACGTCGGCAAGGCCGGGCCATATGAAAACGTCGGCCGTCGCGCGATGCCGGTAATGCGCCATCAGCGTCCCGTCGCTGCGCTGCGGGTGGTAGTACTCGGCGCGCACGAACCCGTAATCGAACAGCAGCAGCGCACCATCGGCCAGCGTCGCCGCTACCTGCGTCACCAGCGCCTCGGCCACGAGGTTGATTTCACTGGTGTAGTCGCCGGCGTCCGGGAACCGCGCAGCGGCCGCGCGCAGCAATGCCTCGTCCTGCAGCGTCCGTTGCGCCCACTCAAAGCGGTTGGTAACCATTGCCACGCCGCGTTCGAACCATTCGCGTCCGACGCGGCTCACGACTGCCGGCGCGATCGCGTCGAGCACCTCGTTCATCACGACCGCGCCGCTGATCGACGCCGGCGGTCCGTCGAGCCACGCGATGCGCGGATCTTGCGCGAGCAGCGCCTGTTGCCGCGCGCGCAATGCGGGGCTGGTTTCGACGATCGCATAGCGCGCCACGCCGGCGCCGCGCGCATCCAGCGCCGCCAGCAGGTCCGCGGCAAAACGTCCACTGCCGGCACCCCACTCGACGATCTCGCGGCCCTTCGATGCAGCAAGAATCGCCTCGACGTCGGCGGCCACGCTGCGGGCGAACAGTGGCGTCATCTCTGGCGCGGTGACAAAGTCTCCCACCGTCCCGAATTTCTGCGTGCCGGCGGCGTAATAGCCGAGCCCCGGCGCATACAGCGCGATGTCCATCCATTGCGCGAACGGCAGGAATCCGCCAGCCCGGCCGATTGCCGTGGCCAGTACCGCCCGCACACGCTCGCTGTGCTCGCGCGCGTCGCGATCCGGTGCAGGAAGGGATGTCTCGAGATTGCGCACGCGCGGTTGACGCCGGGTTTCTCGCCGGCGGCACGGTCAAAGTCAGGATGCGGTATTGTGCGGGACAGCGCCGCCAATCGCGGGCTGGCGCAACACCTCCGGCGAAAATACGCGTGCAGGACAAAGTCGTACTCATCACGGGCGGGGCCAAGCGCGTCGGTGCAGCAACCTGCAGGCTGCTGCACGCGAAAGGCGCGCGGCTGATGTTGCATTACCACACCTCCGCAGGCGAGGCGCGCTTGCTGCAAGCCGAGCTCAACCACCTGCGCGCCGACTCGGTTGCGCTGATCCAGGCCGACCTGCTCGACCTGACCAAGCTGTCGTCACTGATCGAGCAATGCATGAACCGCTTCGGCAGGCTCGATGCGCTGGTCAACAACGCGTCGTCATTCTTCCAGACGCCGGTGGGCAACATCACTGCCGGCGACTGGGACGACCTGATCGGCACCAATGTGCGCGCGCCGCTGTTCCTGTCGCAAGCCGCGGCACCTGCGTTGCGCAAGACGCAGGGCTGCGTCGTCAACATCACCGACATCCATGCCGAGCGGCCGCTGAAGAACTACGTCGTGTACTCGGTCGCCAAGTCGGCGCTGGTCGGACTCACGCGGTCGCTTGCACGCGAGCTCGCGCCGGAAGTGCGCGTCAATGCGGTGGCGCCCGGCCCCGTCATCTGGCCCGAGGAAAGCGAGTTCGACGAACTCGCGCGCCAGCGGATCATCTCGCACACTCCGCTGCGCCGCGAAGGCCTGCCCGAAGATGTCGCAAAGGCCGTGCATTTCCTGATCGCCGATGCACCCTATGTGACCGGCGAGACGATCAACGTCGACGGCGGGCGCCACGTCGCGATCTAGCACGCCGCCGACCGGATGCCGCAGACGCCGCTGCAACGCCTGACCCGCGCGACGCCGCGCGAGCTTTGCGCATCGTTGTGGGCCTTCGTGTATTTTTTCGCGCTGCTCGCCGGCTACTATGTGCTGCGCCCCATCCGTGACGAAATGGCGATCCAGGGCGGCCAGCGCGCGCTGTCGGAGCTGTTCACGATGGTCTTCGCGACGATGCTGGTGATCGTCCCCGTATTCGGCGCGCTGACGGCGCGATTCCCGCGCAAGCGCCTGCTGCCGTGGCTGTATGCGTTCTTCGTGCTCGACCTGATCGCTTTCTGGGGGGCATTCAACGTCGGCGACACGCAACGGCCGGTGGTGGCGAAGACGTTCTTCGTCTGGGTCAGCGTGTTCAACCTGTTTGCGGTGAGCCTTTTCTGGAGCTTCATGGCGGACATCTTCGACACCGCACAGGCGAAACGGCTGTACGGCTTCATCGCCGCGGGCGGCACCGCCGGCGCACTGGCGGGCCCTGCGCTGACGGCGGCCTTTGTCATGCTAGTGGGTGTCAAGGGAATGGTGCTGGTGTCGGCCGCGTTCCTCGTGCTGGCGATTGTCGCCATCCTGCGCCTGCGTGCATGGGCCGAAGCGGCGGGTGTGGCCGAACCTGCGAAGCAGGAGGCTGCGCTGGGCGGCAGCATGTTCACCGGCATCGTCGACGTCGTGCGCTCGCCCTACCTGATCGGCATCTGCTTTTTCCTGCTGTGCTTTTCGTTGCTGTCGACGTTCCTGTATTTCATGCAGACCGACCTCGTGCCGGCCGCGATCCACGACAGCGCTGGCCGCACGCGGCTGCTGGCGCTGGTCGACCTTGCCGTCAACGCGCTGGCGCTGGCAATCCAGTTGTTCGCGTTCAGCGCAATGATGCAGCGGCGCGGCACGACGTTCACACTGACGCTGATGCCGGTGATCGCCGCGGCGGGGTTTGCATTGCTGGCGGCCGACCCGGTGCTGCCGATGCTGGTGGTGTTCGGCGTGCTGCGGCGCGCCGGCGAATATGCCGTCAGCAAGCCCGCGCGCGAAACGCTGTTCAACGTGCTGCCTGCCTCGCAGAAATATCGAGCGAAAAACGTCATCGATACCGTCGTCCACCGCGGCGGCGATACCGCTTCGAGCTGGATCTTCAATGGATTGCGCGCCGCCGGCGTGTCGCTGGCGACAATGGCGTGGATCGCCGTCCTGGTGTCGTTTGCGTGGTGGGCCGGCGCGCTGGTGCTGGGTCGCAGTGCAGCAGCGAAGTCGCGTCAGCCGATCGCCGTCGCCTCATCAAGCCTGGCGGCGAGCGTTTCGAGGTAGCCGTCGACGATGCCATGCGCTGCAAGGGCGGCGCGCGTGAGATTCAGGTAGTCGCGCGAACTGCCGAATGCGCCGCAGGCGCAGCCGAGGATACGCACCTGCTCGCGAAGGTCGAGCTTGCCGGTGTAGTGGGGATGGCTGCGCTTGACGACGAACGTGAGTGCACAGCGGCGCTCGCCATCGGCTTCGACGCTGACCCAGCGCGGCACGTAGCTGCCGACCACCATCTCACGCCGCCACAAAAGGTGCAGCTCATCGACCGCCAGCGGCGCCGGCAGTCTTAACACGAGGCCGCGGCACGAGCCGCCACGATCGAGCCCGAGCACCAGTCCCGGCTGGTCGGGCGTGCCGCGCGATGCCATCGAGCGCAGGCAGAAGCGCCGGTTGAATCCGCGCACCGTTCCGGTGTGTGTCTCCGCCACTGGGAACAACGGATTCCACAGCAGCGATCCGTAACCGAACACCCACCAGCCGGCGCCCTTCGGCTTGGTGGCGAGAGTGGCGGTCAGCGACGCCGACAATTCCTCCGCCGTCAGCGCCTGCCGCTGGGTCGCGGACGCGTACAGCGCGCTCATACGGTTTTCCTCAAGGTCGCGGCGCGAGAGCGTCATTCGGTCGTTTCGGGCTCGCGCAATGCGCGCACCAGCGCGTTCTTCGCATGGCGTCGCTGTGCGGCGTGCGTCTTTGCGTGCACACCTCCCGTGCGCATCAGCGGCGAGCGCACGACAGGATTGCGCGGAGTGATGAGCATGGATTTCGGCGGACGCTTCACGGCAGGCCTCGAAACGGCAGTCGCGCCTCGATCCACGCTGCCACCGACAATAACGAATCGTCGTCATTCGCCGTTGACGCAAGTTGCATGCCCAGTGGCATCCGGTTCGCCGCAAGGCCGATCGGCAACGCAATCGCGGGAAACCCGAGCAGCGACCATAGGGTGCAACATGCGGGATCGCCAGTGGTGTCGAGGCTTGCCGGAGCGGCACCTGTGGCGGGTGGCGACATCACTGCATCGAAGCCCGTCATCCATTCGCGCGCCACATCGACCAGCACCGCGCGCTCGGTGAACGCGGATTCGTATTGCGCACGGTCGATGCCTGCGCCTTCGTCGAGTGCGCGGACCAAGGTCGCCGACAGCTTTTCGCGCGGCAAACGGGCGAGGTTGCGCATGGCTTCGTGCAGCATCAGCGTGCGGTGGATCCGGGGCGCGGCGAGCAGCGCTGCGGGCAGCGACGTGGCGCTCACGTCCGCACCGGCGATCCGCAGCCGGCGCGCCGCGGCGTCCAGCGCGGCCGTCGCCTCGATGTCGATTGTCGTCCAGCCAAAGCGGTCAAGCAGCGCGATGCGCGGCGGTCGCGCGCGCGCGACGATCTTCGGCGCAATGCGGCCGTCGCTCGCGACGATGCTCGCCAGCCGCGCCGCATCCTCAACGCTGCGCGCAAAAGTACCGAGCGTATCCAGCGTTTCGCTGAACACCAGCACGCCGCTGGTGCTGATCGCACCCAGCGTCGGCTTGAATCCGACGACGCCGCAAAACGCCGCCGGGCGAATGACCGATCCATTGGTCTGCGAGCCGATCGCCGCCGGCACCTGGTACGCGGCCACCGCGGCGGCCGATCCGGATGACGACCCGCCGGGCGTGTGCATCGTGTTCCACGGATTGCGCGCGGCGCTGGGCTGCATGAACGCGAATTCGGTGGTGACCGTCTTGCCCATCACGTAGCCACCCGCAACATCAATGCGTCGCACGCACTCGGCGTCGTCCGCCTCGAAATGGCCGGCGTAGACGGGCGAGCCATATTGCGTAGGCATCGTCGCGGTCGCGATGATGTCCTTGACGCCGATCGGCATCCCCTGCAGCGCTGCGTGTGCGGTGGGGTGCACGAGGTCGGCCGCGGCCGCGCGCGCCGCCACCTGCCGTGGATCAAGATGTGTCCACGCGTGGATATCGGCGTCGGTCCGCTGCGCGTGCGCGAGCAGCCACGCCGCGTACTGCGACGGCTGCAGGCTGCCATCACCCACGCGCGCACGCGCTTCGCCCAGCGACAGCCGATGCAATGCGGATTCACCGGTCATTCGTGCAGGAACAGCGCGGTCAGATCGTTGAGAAATCGGCGGCCGAGCGGCGTCGCGCGCAGACGTGTCGGATCGGACTCGATCAGTCCGCGGCGCACCGCCTCCTGCAGCGCGGGCGCGACGATGGCGAGCGGCATTCCCGTGCGCTCGGCGAACAGCGGCGTCGGAACGCCGTCGGTCAGGCGCAACGCATTCAGCATGAACTCGAAGCCGACGTCGTCGCGCGTGACCGCCGTGGCTTGCATCAATGGCGAGTGCATGAGCGCCTGCTCGACGTATTGCCGCGGCTGCTTGTGGCGCACGCTGCGTTCGATTCGCTCGCCAAACGAGATCTTCGAATGCGCGCCGGCACCGATGCCGAGATAGTCGCCGAACCGCCAGTAGTTGAGGTTGTGCGCACATTCGCGCTGCGCCTTTGCGTACGCAGAGACCTCGTAGCGCGTGAAGCCCGCATCCGCGAGCCTCTGCGCGACATGCAGCTGGATGTCGTCGGCGAGTTCATCATCGGGCAATGGTGGCGGATGGCGATGGAACAGCGTGTTGGGCTCCAGCGTCAACTGGTAGAAGGACAGGTGCGGCGTGTCGAATGCCAGCGCAGCGGCCACGTCCGTTTCGGCTTCGGAGAGCGTCTGCGCGGGTAGCGCGAACATCACGTCGAGATTCACATTGCCGAAGATCATCATTGCGGCTTCAGCTGCCCGCCGCGCCTCGGATGCGTCGTGGACACGGCCGAGCGCCTTGAGCTTCACCTCGTTGAAACTCTGCACGCCGAGCGACAGCCGGTTCACACCCGCCGCAAAGAATCCGGCGAACTTCTCGCGCTCGAACGTGCCGGGATTGGCTTCGAGTGTCACTTCGGCGTCGGGCAACACCTGCAGGCGCGCGCGCACGCCGGCCAGCAGCGCGTCGATCGATGCCGCCGAAAACAGGCTGGGCGTGCCGCCGCCGATGAAGATCGTGTGCACCCCGCGGCCCCACACCGACGGCAGCGCCGTTTCGAGATCGGCCATCAGCGCGTCGATGTAGCGCGATTCATCCACATCGGCCTTCGCCTCGTGCGAATTGAAATCGCAGTACGGGCATTTGCGGATGCACCACGGGATGTGAACATACAGCGACAACGGCGGCAGCGCGGCGAAGTGTGGCGTGGTTGCAAGCTGAGGAAGCGCGATTGTGCTCATCCGCGTGCCTGCAGTTGCGCGATCAGCGCGCGCATCGCCTTGCCGCGGTGCGAGACTTCGTTCTTCTGCGCCAGCGGGATCTCGGCGCCTGTCATGCCCGATTGCGGGTCCTCGAACAGCGGGTCGTAACCGAAGCCGCCGTCGCCACGCGCAACGTCGATCACGCGTCCGTCCCAGCGGCCTTCGGCAAACATCGGCTCGGGATCGTCGGCCTTGCGCACCAGCGCCAGCACGCAGTAGTAGTGCGCGTTGCGCTGCGTCATACCTGCAAGGTCAGCCAGCAGTCGTGCATTGTTGCGTGCGTCGCTGCGTGGCTCGCCAGCGTATCGCGCGCTCAGCACACCTGGCGCGCCATCCAGCACATCGACGCAGATGCCCGAGTCGTCGGCGAGCGCCGGCAATCCCGCGCAGGCACTCGCATGGCGCGCCTTGGCCAGCGCATTCTCGATGAACGTGTGGTGCGGCTCTTCCGCATCGGCAATGCCCAGCGCGCGCTGCGCGACGACGTCGATGCCGAGCGGCGACAGGAGACGCCGGAATTCGCGCAACTTTCCCTCGTTGCCCGACGCCAGCACCAGCCGCGTGATCACATGAGCGCGCGCCGCTGCGCGTCGACGATCTGTGCAATGCCGCGCTGGGCGAGAAGCGTCAACGCGTCGAACTCGTCGCGCGAGAACGACGCGCCTTCCGCCGTCGCCTGTATTTCGACAAAGCCGCCGGCGCCGGTCATCACGACGTTCATGTCGGTATCGCAGCCCGAATCCTCGGCATAGTCCAAGTCGAGCAGCGGGACGCCATCGACGATGCCGACCGACACGGCGCTCACCATGTCGCGCATCGGCGCATCGGTCACGAGGCCCTGCGCGCGGCACCACGCAATCGCGTCGGTGACGGCAACGCACGCGCCGGTGATCGACGCGCAGCGCGTCCCGCCATCCGCCTGCAGCACGTCGCAGTCGATCTTCAGCGTGCGTTCGCCGAGCGCGGCGAGATCGACGACCGCGCGCAACGAACGGCCGATCAGGCGCTGGATTTCCTGCGTGCGCCCCGATTGCCTGCCTTCGGCTGCCTCGCGCCGCATCCGCGTGTTGGTGGCGCGCGGCAGCATCCCGTATTCGGCGGTGAGCCAGCCCTGTCCCTTGCCCTTCAGGAACGGCGGCACGCCTTCCTCGACGCTGACCGTGCACAGCACGCGCGTGTCGCCAGCCGCGACCAGCACCGATCCCTCGGCATGCCGGGTGTAGCCGCGGACGATCGAAAGGGGGCGCAACGCGTCGTTGGCGCGGTCGTGCAGACGGGATTTCATGGGGCAATTATAGCGGCGAGCCCTTGCGCAAGCGTTTCACGAGGATTGCATCCGCTCGCGGCGCGGAAGTGAGACGCATCGACTTCCAACGACGAGGTCACGCGCTCCATTGCTGCGCGCCGTCCGATCAGCCTCCCCAGCAGCCGCAACAGCGCCACCGGCACGTACGCGAGTCTCGCGTCGACTTGCTGGGCAGCGGCGATTGCGCGTGCCAGTTGCGGTGTCGATACGCTGTCGGCATCCGCGACGAAATAGGTCCCGGCCGGCGCGGCGATGGCGGCAACCAACGCGTCGGCGAGATTGCCGAGACCGATCATGCTGCGCCGATTGTCGATGGCGGCGAACGGCAGCCATTGGCGGCGCGCGACAGCGTCCCACAGCGTGCGGAAGTTGCCGCGCACGCCGGGGCCGTAGACCAGCGGCAGTCGCAGCACGACCGTGGTCATTGCCGCCCCGGCGGCGATTTCCGCCAGCGCACGTTCGGCATCCCATTTGCTTTGCGCATAGGCGTCCTGCGGCGCGGGCGCGTCATCGATGCGGAACGGCCTGCCTCGCGGCGTCGACTCGCCGTTGACCTTGGCGCTGCTCGCCAGCACGAAGCGCATGACGCCGGCGTCGCGCGCAGCGCGCGCCACGCGCTCGGTCGCCACCACATTGGCAGAGTGAAATGCTGCGGCGGGATCAGCCTCGCGCTCGTGCATCACATGCGCGCGGGCGGCCAGATGAAAGATCGCGTGCACGCCCTGCACCGCGTCGCTCAGCGACCCGGCATCGATCGCCGCGAAGTCGCCGTGCGAGGCGCGCGTGATCGCCCGCACGTCGAAATCAAGCCGGGCAAGTTGCGCAACCAGCGCGCGCCCGATGAAGCCGTCGGCGCCGGTGACGGCGATACGCCGCCCGTCAGAGCCAGCGCCAGCCATGTTTGCGGTAGAAACGGAAGCCACTCTTCACGAACCAGCCGATGTGACGCACGCCCTTGCGCGCAGCGCCACCGCCATGATGAATCGCCTTCACCGAAGGCACGTATGCGGTGCGCGTGATGCGATTGAGGCGCACCGTCCAGTCGAAGTCCTCGAAGTACAGGAAGAATCCGGGATCGAAACCGCCGCTCGCGTCGATCGCCTTGCGCCGCACCAGCAGCACGGCGCCCGACATCGCGGGAATGTCGATCACGTCGCGATCCGGCGCTGCGTCGATGACGTCGCGCATCTCGTAGCGCGCCATCCGCTGGCGGAAGAACGCGCGTCCCAGCATCGGCGCGAACCCGCGCAAGGCAAGGTCGAGTACCGCCGGATAGCGTTTGCACAGGTAGTCGCGCGCGCCGTCGGACGTCAACACCAGCGGCGCCAGCGCGCCGATGTCGGGATGCACATCCATCCAGCGCACGGCCGTGGTCAGCGCATCGCGTTCGAGCTCGACGTCGGGATTGAGCACCAGGTGGTAGTCGGCGCCACTGCCGTGCAGCGCCAGGTTGTGGGCCGCGCCAAAGCCGATGTTGGCGTGACCGGCCAGGCAGATCAACTGCACCTTGGTCTCGGCGAAGCGTGCGCGGCCCATGTTAACCACCGCCTCTGCGTTGTCGCGATCGCCGCTGTTGTCGACCAGCGCGACGTTGACCGTGCGGATGACGCCCGCCTCGCGCGCATTGGCAATCGCCTGCGCAAGCCGGTACAGCGTGCGGTCGAGCAGCGCACGGTCGGGCCGGAAAGTCACGATGCTGACCTGGAGCGACGACGGGAGCATTGGCGCAGGCGGAAGTGCCCCGTGGCGTCGAAAACCGCGCGGCACGTTAGAATCGATCGAGTTTACCAAGACCTTGGGGAGCGGGCGGCTTATGCAGGGCATCCGGCACGACGCGGGTTCGTTGGTGGCCTTCGCAGGCGCGCTGCTGCAGAAGGCCGGCGTGCGCGAGGACATCGCGCGGGACGTGGCGGAAGTGCTCGTCGACGCCGACCTGATGGGCCACACCACGCACGGCCTCGCATTGCTTGGCCCTTACCTCGGCGAGATCGTCAGCGGATCGATGCGGAAAGCGGGCGAGCCGGTGGTCGTCTCGGAGCGCCCGGCATCGCAGCTATGGGATGCGCAGCGCCTGCCGGGGCCGTGGGTCACGCGGCGCGCGCTCGATACTGCATCGTCGATGGCGCGCACGCAGGGTAGCGCAACGATCGTCATCCGCCGCTCGCACCACATCGCGTGCCTCGCTGCCTACCTGCCGAAGATCACGGCGCGCGAGCAGATGGCGCTGATCTATTGTTCCGATCCCAACAACCAGAGTGTCGCGCCGTTTGGCGGCCTGACGCCGGTGTTCACACCTAATCCGTTTGCCGCCGGCATCCCGACGTCGGGCGACCCGATCCTGCTCGACATCTCGGCGAGCTACACCACCAACGGCCTCACCGGACGCCTGCATCAGACGGGCGCCAAGCTGCCGCATCCGTGGCTGCAGGACGCCGCCGGCAATGCCACCAACGATCCCGCCGTGCTGTTCGGCGAGCGCAAGGGAACGCTGCTGCCGCTGGGCGGACACGACGCCGGTCACAAGGGGTTTGCGCTGGCGCTGCTGGTCGAGGCGCTGACAGCGGGCCTCGCCGGTAGCGGCCGCGCCGATCCGCGCGAAGGATGGGGTGCGACGGTACTCGTGCAGGTACTCGACATCGCTGCGTTCGGTGGCATCGAGGGCATGCATCGGCAGATGGATTACATCGTCGCCGCCTGCCACGACGCGACACCGCGCGATCCTGCACAGCCGGTGCGCCTGCCGGGCGAACGCGCACTGGCGTTGATGCGCGAGCAGCGCGCGCATGGCGTGGCACTGCATCCGTCGATCATGCCGGCGCTCGGCCCATGGGTGCAAAAACTGGGGGTCGACGTGCCTCATCACCTGCGGTGACGGTGGTGATCCGAGGATCCCGCCTGGTCCAATGTTCGCTGGCGCACAGACAGATCAAGGCGCTTCACACAATCTCCAGCGACAGCATCTTGGCGGCGGCGCGAGCCGGCATGCACTCGCATCGCCGTACGCGTCACCGACCCGCGCGCGCTGCAGGGAGCTATGCAATGGTCGACCGAACGGTTCTACGCGCGACAATCGCCAGGCGTGCCTGGTTCGCGGCATTCTCGTTTGCATGCCTGATTCTCCATTCAATCGGTCCGGCGAATGCCGTCCCGTCCTTTGCGCGCCAGACCGGGCAGGCGTGCGTGGCCTGCCACGTCAGCTTCCCCGAGCTCACGCCCTATGGGCGCTACTTCAAGCTGACCGGCTACACGATCGGCAAGCGATCGTTCTCGTCGGAGGAAATGAGCTACCTGCCGCTCGCGGTGATGGCGCAGGCGTCCGTCACGAGCACGCGCAACAATCACGCCACCGACCCCGATACGGGGGACACCGTTTCTGTCAACCAGCGCAACAATAGCCTGGTGTTCTGCTGCGCCAGCATTTTCCTGGCGAGCAAGGTCAACGACTACCTGGGCGGATTCGTCCAGTGGAGCTATGACAATCTGGCGACTTCCGCAGACGGGACGCTTGGCGGTCACGGGAGCATCGACAACACCGACATCCGCCTGGTCGGCAAGTACGCCGCGGATGGAGCCGCGGAGCCTGAGTGGATCTACGGCGCCACGCTGCACAACAACCCCACGGCGCAGGACGCGTGGAACAGCACGCCCGCCTTCGGCTTCCCCTATACGGCCTCGTCGCTCGCGAGCAGCCCCGCCGCGGCCACTCTCATCGATGGGGGGCTTGCACAGCAGGTTGCAGGGATCGGCGGCTATGTTTTCTGGAAGAAGACGCTGTACGGTGAACTGTCATTCTATCGAACGGCCGACGGCGCATTCTCGATCCTGCGGCAGGGACAGGACATCCACACCGACGGTGGCGTGGCGGCGATAAAGGGCTACAACCCGTATTGGCGCCTCGCCTACAACCACGAGTGGGGACCACATTCGGTAATGGTCGGAACCTACGGCATGTCCGTCGATCGCTACCCGAGCAACCTGGATACGTCGACGCCAACCGACCATTTCCGCGATGTCGCGGTGGACGCGCAATACCAATACATCACCGATCCGCACGTGTTCACCACGCAAGTGACGTACATCGACGAAAATCAGTCGTACAAGGCGAGCTACCCGGTGACATTGGCGAGTGGCGCCGGAATCGGTGCTGGCGCCACACCTGCGAATCCAAGTGACAAGTTGCACACGTTCAAGGCGAAGGCGACCTATTATTTCGACCGCAAATACGGCGGTACGCTGGGCTATTTCGCCACTGCCGGCAACGCCGACGCCGGACTCTATGGCGCGGATGCCAGTGGCAATGCGATCAAGCCTGACAACAACGGCTACATCTTCGAGCTCGACTACCTGCCGGTCCAGTACGTGCGGCTGATGCTGCAATACGTCCGGTATGGCAAGTTCGACGGTGCATCGACCAACTACGACGGCAATGGCCGCAACGCCCGCGACAACAACACGCTGTTCTTCAATGTCTGGGCGGCGTTTTGAATACGCTCGGATTGAGTCGGACGGCAGATGCCATGCGCAGCCGGCGACGCGCACGCGTGTCGACTGCATGCGGGATTCGCCCGGCGATCCTCGCCATCGGGCTGGCGATCGCCGCCAACGTCGCAGCCGCGCAAACCATACCGCCTGAAATTCGCAAGGCAGCGGAGGAGAAGGCGGTCAACCTCTGCTCGACCTGTCACGGGCCGCGTGGCATCAGCACATCGCCTGAGTTCCCGATACTGGCCGCGCAGAGCAGGGGCTATCTGGAAGCCCAGATCGACGCCTTCCGCAGCAAGACGCGCGCCGAGAAGGATGCGCACGATTTCATGTGGGGCATCGCCGGCAATCTCGACGAAACGATCGTCGGCGGAATCGCAAATTACTATGCGACGCAACCTGCCGCGACTGGACATACTGACAATCCGGCGCTGGTCGCGCAAGGCAAGGAGCTGTTCGACAAAGGCATTGCCAACCGCGGAATCCCGGCCTGTGCGACGTGCCATGGCGCGAACGCCGAAGGAATGGCCGACTTTCCGCGACTCGCCGGCCAACATGCGAAATATGTCGTGAAACAACTCTACTATATCCAATCTCTGGTGCGTGCTGCGCCAGTGATGCATGGCATCGTCAAGGACCTCAAGCCCGGCGAGATTGCGGCGCTGGCGGCCTACGTCCAGTCACGATAGCGACTGCATCGATTGGCCCGGCCGGGCAATTCGCGCTGCGGCGACACGCCAATGTCCCGCCAGATCGCGTAGTCGCCTGACGTTGATGTACCCGCAGCGGGCAAGCATTTCGCACACCGCCTGCGACTGGTCATATCCGTGTTCGAGCAGCAACGATGCGTCCGTCGCGAGATGGTCAGGGGCGCCGTCGATGATCGCGCGCAACGCCGAGAGTCCATCGCCGCCGGGCGTCAACGCGTCACGCGGCTCGAAGCGCAGATCGCCCTCCAGCAAATGCGCGTCGGCTGCCGCGACGTAGGGTGGATTTGCGACGATCGCGTTAAATCGCGCGTCGCCGACGCCGTCGAACCAATTCGCGCGCAGAAACCGCACGTTGCGTATGCCCAGTCGATCTGCGTTGGCGGTCGCGACCCCGATCGCCGCCTGCGCAATGTCGACACCGATGACGTCAGCGCGGGGTCGGGCGTGCGCGAGCGCAAGCGCGATGGCGCCCGAGCCCGTGCCGAGATCAAGTATGCGTGCCGGCGCATCGATTGCGACACACGCCAACGCTGCTTCGACCAGCACCTCGGTTTCCGGCCGCGGGATGAGCACGTCGGCCGTCACGTGCAGCATCAGATCGCGGAATTCGCGCCTGCCTGTCAGGTAGGCAACCGGTTCACCATCGCGCCGTCGTTTTGCCAAGGCAAAAAAAAGTTCGCATACTTGCTGTGGCAACGGATCGGTCGCATGCGCGACCAGCCACGCGCGATCCTTGCCGGTCGCGTGCGCGAGCAGCGCATTGGCGTCGACCGGCACGAGTCCACACTGCAGCAGCGCCTGGCGCGCGGTCGTAAGCTCAGCCATCGCGGGTCAGGTGTCGGCGCCGATCGCCGCGAGCTGCTCCGCCTGGTATTCCTGCGTCAGCGCATCGGTGATCTCGTCGAGCTCGCCGTCCATGATCGATGCGATCTTGTACAGCGTCAGGTTGATCCGGTGATCGGTGACGCGACCTTGCGGAAAGTTGTACGTGCGGATGCGTTCGCTGCGATCGCCGCTGCCGACCAGGCTCTTGCGCTCGGCGGCTTCCTTGGCGTGGCGCTCGTGCCGCTCCTTGTCGTGCAGGCGCGACGCCAGCACCCCCAACGCACGTTCACGATTGCGATGCTGCGAGCGGTCGTCCTGGCACTCGACGACGAGGCCCGTTGGCAGATGCGTGATGCGCACCGCGGAGTCCGTCTTGTTGATGTGCTGGCCGCCCGCGCCTGATGCGCGAAACGTGTCGATGCGCAAATCGGCCGGGTTGATCTTCACATCGACGATCGGATCGGCTTCGGGCATCACCGCGACGGTGCACGCCGATGTATGGATACGGCCCTGCGCCTCCGTCTGCGGCACCCGTTGCACGCGGTGCCCGCCGGATTCGAACTTGAGCTTCGCGTACACGTTGCTGCCGATGATCCGCGCGATCACTTCCTTGTAGCCGCCCAGGTCACTGCCCGATTCGGACACGATTTCGACGCGGAATCCGTGGCGTTCGGCATAGCGGACGTACATGCGCAACAGGTCGGACGCAAACAGCGCGGACTCGTCGCCACCGGTGCCCGCGCGCACTTCGACAAACACGTTGCGCGCGTCGTCTTCGTCCTTCGGCAGCAAGGCCGCCTGCAGGCCATGCGTCAACGTCTCCATCCGCGCGTGCGCCGCGGCACGCTCGTCGTCGGCAAACGATCTCATCGACGCGTCGCGCGCGAGATCCTCCGCAGCCGCGAGATCGCCCTCGGCGCTGCGGTAGTCGGCGTACAGCGCGACCACCGGCTCGATGTCCGCGCGCTCCTTGGACAGCGTGCGCAGGCGGTTGCCATCGCTCGCCGTCTCTGGCGCGGCGAGCAACGCGTCGATTTCCGCGAGGCGGGCGTCGAGCTGTTCGAGCTTGGTACGAAGCGAAGACTTCATGCGATCGATGTGCTTTTATGCGTACGTGGAAACACTCTCACCGATACCGAGCAGCACCGTCCAACGTCATTCTCCAGTACCCCAACTATCGTCATTCCCGGGTACCACCACCTAACGTCATTCCCGAGTACCACGACCTAAGGTCATTCCCGCTTGCGCGGGGATGACAGGCTCCACGACACAGGGTCTCCGCTTGCGCTGGGATGACGCGCGCCACGACACCGGTCCCCGCTTGCGCGGCGATGACAGGCGCACAACGTTATGTCCCCGCATCTGCGGGGATGGCGGCATCAATGGCTAGCGCTACCGCTCGTGCGTCGGCGGTTCGGGAAGCTTGTAGACACGCTGGAACAGGGCAATCAGTTCGCTGCGTTCGGCGTCACCCGCCTGGTTAAGTGCGGCAAGCGGCCCGTGCAGCAGCTTGCTGGTCAAGCCGCGCGCCAGCGCCTCGAGCGCGTCGTCGGGCGCGGCACCCGCGGCGAGCATCCTTCGCGCGCGGTCGAGCTCCGCCTGTCGCAGCGCATCGTGATGGCCGTGCAGCGCGGAGATCGTCGGCACCACCGCGCGTGCGTCGAGCCAGCGCAGGAAATGGTCGGTCTGCTCGGCGATCATCGCCTCGGCCTGCACCACCGATTCGCGGCGGATCTGCAGGTTGTCCTTGACGATGGCCGCGAGGTCGTCGACGCTGTAGAGGAACACGTCATCCAGCGCGCCCGCCTCCGGCTCGACGTCGCGTGGCACCGCGAGATCGACGATGAACACCGGCGCGTGCTTGCGCTGCTTGATCACCCGCTCGAGCAAGCCCTTGCCGAGTATCGGCAAAGTGCTCGCCGTGCAGGTGACGATGATGTCGAATTGCGGCAGGCGATCGGCTACTTCGTTGAGTGTCATCGCCGACGCGTTGAAACGGTCGGCGAGCTTGCGTCCGCGCTCGAGCGTGCGATTGGCGACAGTGATCGACGCCGGCTTGTGCGCCGCGAAGTGCGTCGCCGCGAGCTCGATCATTTCGCCGGCACCGATCAGCAGCAGGCGCTGGTCGGACAGCGACGGGAAAATGCGCTCGGCCAGCTTCACTGCCGCGGCGGCCATCGAGATCGACGCGCTGCCGATGTCGGTCTGCGTACGCACGTCCTTGGCCACGGCGAACGTTCGCTGGAACAGTCGATTGAGCACAAGTCCGAGCGAACCGGCCGCTTCGGCCGTGCGCACCGCGTGCTTCATCTGGCCGAGGATCTGCGGCTCGCCGAGCACCACCGAATCGAGTCCGGAAGCGACCCGGAACGCATGCGAAACCGCCTTATCGTCCGGCAACGTGTACAGATGCGGCGTCAGCAGGTCGCCCGGCAGTCCGTGCGCCGCAGTCAGCCAGTTGGCCACATGCGCGGGCTCGCCGCCGTGAAAATAGACCTCGGTGCGATTGCACGTCGACAGGATCGCGGCTTCCTTCACCACTTGCGCGCGCGTCAGCGTACGCAACGCATCGCCCAGCGCGTCGGGTGCAAACGCGACCCGCTCGCGCAGTGCGACCGGCGCGGTGGTGTGATTAAGGCCGAGCGCGAAAAGTGACATGTCGTGGTTGTTACTTTATGCGGGTAAAGTCGCAAAGGTCCAGCCGGAACTTGCCGCAGCGTGGATTCTACTCCTTGCGGCTCCGCTTTTATGACACAAGTCTTTGATTCTGGACAACAAAGACCGCCATCGCGAACGGCCTGCCGGCGCCGTGGCCCGATGCATCATCGTACCGCGCCCCGAACACGCCTGGAAGCTCCAAATTCACCACCGCATTGGCCGACCGCATCGCCGGCGCCCGCGGTGGGGCCGCACCTCGCTCAAGCGTTGACGAAATCGGCCTTATCTCCAAGCCAGCGATTCATCTGCTGCTGCGCCGCCAGCGGATCCTTCTCCAGCAATTCCTCCGCGGCATCGCGGGCGAGCTCGATCAGCGCGGCATCGCGTTCCAGGTCCGCGAAACGCAACAGCGGCACGCCCGATTGCCGCGCGCCCATGAATTCGCCGGGCCCACGGATCAGCAGGTCCTGGCGCGCGATCTCGAAGCCGTCGGTGTTCTCGAAAATCACCTTGAGGCGCTGCTTGGCGACGTCGCCCAGCGGCTCTTCGAACAGCAGGATGCACTGGCTTTCGGCGTCCCCACGACCGACGCGACCGCGCAACTGGTGCAATTGCGCGAGGCCGAAGCGCTCGGCGTGCTCGATCACCATCGTCGACGCATTCGCCACATCCACGCCGACTTCGATCACCGTCGTCGCCACCAGCACGTCGATCTCGCCGGCGATGAACGCGCCCATCGTCGCCGCTTTTTCGGCAGGCTTCATGCGCCCGTGCAGAAGCCCCACGCGCAACGGCCGCGATACGCCTTCGACGGTGGGAATCTCGCCGTAGATGCGCGTCAGTTCGGCGTGCAGCGCCACCGCCGTCTGCAGCTCGAGCTTCTCGCTCTCCTCGATCAGCGGACACACCCAGTACGCCTGCCCGCCTGCGGCACAGCGCCGCGCGACGTGTGCAATGATTTCGGCGCGCCGCTTCTGGCTTGCGAGGCGCGTCGACACCGGTTTGCGACCTGGCGGCAGCTCGTCGATTACCGACACGTCGAGATCGGCATAGAACGACATCGCCAGCGTGCGCGGAATCGGCGTCGCGCTCATCATCAGCTGGTGCGCTTCGGACAGCCCCTTGCCACGCAACGCAAGCCGCTGCGCGACCCCAAAACGATGCTGTTCGTCGATGATCGCAAGCCCCAGCGACGGCATGTCGACGCCCTCCTGGAACAATGCGTGCGTACCCACGGCGAATTGCGCTTCGCCCGACGCGATCGCCTCGCGCGCCGCGCGCCGCTCCTTCGCCGGCAGCGAACCCGACAGCCACGCGATCTTCACCGGCAATCCGGCAAGCCACGTCGCAAGCTTCCGGTAATGCTGTTCGGCGAGGATTTCGGTGGGCGCCATGAACGCCACCGGCCGCTTGCTTTCGATCGCCTGCAGCGCCGCGAGCGCGGCCACGACCGTCTTGCCGGCGCCGACGTCGCCCTGCAACAGCCGCTGCATCGGCTGCCCGCGCTTCAGGTCGTGGCTGATCTCGCGCCACACTTTTTCCTGCGCGCGCGTCAGCTTGAACGCGACGCGCTCGAGCAGCGCCTTGGTCAGCGCGCCGGTGCCGGTCAGCACCGGTGCACGCCGTGCCGAGCGCGCTCGCCGATGCGCCTTCATCGACAGTTGCTGCGCGAGGAGCTCGTCGAACTTGAGGCGCGTCCACGCCGGATGCGTACGCGCGTCCAGCGCCCGCTGCGTCAGCGACGACAGCCGCGGCGGCGGCGCATGCAGGAATTGCACCGCGTCGCCGAACTTCCACAGCTGCCGTCGGCGCACCATGTCTTCGGGCAGCAGGTCGGACAGGCGCGCGGGATCGGCCGCAATCGCGCGCGTGATCACCTTGCGCAACATGTCCTGGCCGAGTCCTGCCGTGGTTGGATAGATTGGCGTCAGCCGGTCGGGCAGCGGCGAATCCTCGGTGACGACCGCGAATTGCGGATGCACGATCTCCGCGCCGAAGTGACCCTCGCGCACGTCGCCGAACACGCGCACGCGCGTGCCGATCTCCAGTGCCTTCTGCTGGTTCGGGTAGAACGTGAAGAAACGCAGCACAAGCTGCGCGCGCCCAACAGGGGCGTCGTCCTCCAGCACGCACACGAGCTGGCGCCGCGGTCGATACTGGATCTCGGTGCTGACGATGCGCCCTTCGGTCTGCACGGCGGCGCCCTCGACGAGATTGTGCAGCGGCACCAGTTGCGTGTGATCCTCGTAGCGCAGCGGCAGGTGCAGCACCAGGTCTTCGTCGCGCGCGATATCGAGACGCGCGAGCTTGTCGGCGAGCGTGTTCGAGCGCGCGGGCTGCGGGTCCTTTTTCGCTGCGGTCTTGGTGCCCTTGCGGGCCACGGCGATGGCTTTCGTCTAACCGGCCTTGGTGGCGTCGAACGTTTCGCGCCAGCCCGTCTGCGCGTCACCCGCCGCGCCTTCGAGCACCAGCACCGCTTCGATCTCGATCCGCCCGGCCTTGGGCAGCGCCGCCACCTGATACGTCGCGCGCGCAGGATACGGCGCCTTGAAATAGCTCGCCATGATCTCGTTGACCTTGGCGAAGTCGTTGAGGTCGGCCATCAGCAGCGTGACCTTGACGATGCCGTCGAGGTCGCCGCCCGCCGCCTGCGCGATCGCCTTCACGTTGCGAAACGCCTGGTGCGCCTGCTCCTCGACGGTTTCCGGCAGTTTCCCGCTGGCAGGCTCGAGTCCGAGCTGCCCCGAAATGTAGACGGTGTCGCCCACACGAATGCCCTGCGAATAGGGGCCCAGCGCCGCCGGTGCCTGGTCGGAATGTACGGCCGTCTTCTTCATTACAATCCTCCACAATTGCGGACAGTTTAGCAGCCGGGGAGCGGGGTCGACGCCCCGGCCGGCTCGGCCGGTTTCCGGTTTGCCGGCAGGGGCCGGTTCGGCTATAATCGCGCCTCTTTTCGGGGACGTAGCTCAGCTGGGAGAGCGCCGCGTTCGCAATGCGGAGGTCGGGAGTTCGATCCTCCTCGTCTCCACCATGAATTCAAAGTAGTTTTCTCGATAGCACGCCGACTAATGTGTCGGCGTTTTGTTCTGTAAGTCCACCGTAAGTCCATTTGGGGACAGCGGAGCAACTCCGCTGCCCCCTCATTCACGCGATACTGATGCGCGTTTCTTCGCGCGGAGCACTGCGATAGGGTTCAAGGTCCTTGGTACTGAGCTCTGCGATCTTCGAATAGTCGATCGAGCCTTTCTTCCAGTACCGAGTTACCGTGACCCCGCCGCCGCTCTCGCTGCTGTGCCGGGTGAGCGCGATCAAGCGTCCCT
>JBDTJK010000099.1:0-13295 GCA_039935875.1 Casimicrobiaceae bacterium | reverse complement strand
TCGGGCACGCGTTGCGCTCGATGCCGTCGTAGTCTTCCTTCGCCATCTTGCCGGCGGTGTATGCGCCCACCGCTTCGAACGGCGACACGATGGTCAGCGTCTGTCCCTTCCACTTGCCAGGCTTGATGGTGCCGGCGTAGACATAGATGCCAGGAACATTGATGCGGGCCAGCGCCATCATGCCGCCAGGCATGTTCTTGTCGCAGCCGCCGACGACCAGCGCGCCGTCCATGCACTGGCCGTTGACGGCAGTCTCGATCGCATCGGCGATCACTTCGCGCGACACCAGCGAATACTTCATCCCTTCAGTGCCCATGCCGATACCGTCGGTGACGGTCGGCACGCCGAACACCTGCGGCATCGCGCCACCTGCCTTCAGCGCGGCCATCGCGCGGTCGACCAGCGGCTGGATGCCAGCATTGCACGGGTTCATCGTGCTGTGGCCGTTGGCGACGCCGACGATCGGCTTGTCGAAGTCGCCGTCGCCGAAGCCGACGGCGCGCAACATCGCGCGGTTAGGCGAGCGGGCGATGCCATGGGTGATGAGTTGCGAGCGGCGGTTGTTCGGCACCGGATTCCCTTTGTGGTTGCTGCGCGCCCTTGCGGTCGCGACCGGGAGTGTCGCCTGCATGCAGCAGGCGCGCGCTCCGTTGGAAAAATCGCGGCATCGCCGCGCCTCTAGGCGCTATGCGCTCCGGGCCGCGACGATAGCATCGGCGACGGCGTCAGACAACACAAGATCGCGCCGCCGGCGATCAGCGCAAAGCCCGCTGCGTGGAACGCATGCAGGTGCTCGCCGATCGCGAGCGTGGCGAAGATCGCGGCGAACACCGGCACCAGGTGGGTGAAGATTCCCGCCTGCACAGCGCCAACGCGCGCCACGCCGTAGCCGAGCAGCAGCATTGCGAGCAACGTCGGCACCGCACCCAGGTACAGGATACCCACCAGCGTGGGCCACGCGATCGTTGGCAATCCGTGGCGAGCGATGTCCCAGCCGATGGCCGGCATCGTCAGCAGCAGGCCGATCAGCCCGGCGGCGTAGCAGAAAGCCGAAAACGACAATGGAATCGATCGCTCGGCAAGGCGGATCGTGTAGATCGCCCACACGAACATGCTGGCCAGCACGAGGAGATCCGAGGAATTGAAATCGAGGCGCACGATCGAGCGTGGGTCGCCGTGCGCGACGATCAGCAGCACGCCCATTGCCGAGACCGCGACGCCGATCGCTTCGAACAATCCGGGCGGCCGGCGCCGCGTCAGCGCCACGATGGCGACGATGATCACCGGTATAGTGGAATTGAACAGGCCGGCATTGATGGCCGTGGTGCCACTGAGGCCGGTGTAGTTCAGTACGTTCTGCGGAGCGAATCCGATCAGCGCGAAGATCGCGAGTTCGCCGGTATGGGTCTGCATCACGCGGGCAATTTCGCGGCGCTCGCGCCACATGAAAGGCGACAGCATCACCACCACCACGGCCCAGCGCAACCATGCGAGCCAGATTGGCGAGATGCCATCCAGCAGAACCCGCGCGACCACTGCGTTGCTTCCCCACAGTGCCGACGTGATGACCAGTGCCAGGAACGCCGCCGGGCGCGGCGGCAGGCGGTCAAGGTAGCGGTCGATCAGCACGGCGTCGGGCACGTTTCCAGTGGCAGCGACGCAGGGGCGTCGCAGGATCGCGCAGCGCCGGTATCGCAAGAGGAAACGATTATCCGGCGTCACAGTGATACCGTCCAATACATCTTGAGTCACTTGGTGATACCCTAGAGGTATCATGGATCTACGCCACCTGCGCTATTTCGTGGCAGTGGCCGAGGCACTCAATGTCGGCCGCGCTGCGAAGGTGTTGCATATCGCGCAGCCGCCGCTGTCACGCGCGATACATGCGCTCGAAAGCGAATTGGGAGCGGAACTTTTCGCGCGCAACACGCGCGGGGTGCGGCTCACCAGCGTCGGCGCCGCGCTGCTGCCCGAGGCACGGCGCCTGTTGCGCGATGCGGACGCGCTGCGCGAGGGCGCGCGTCACCTGGCGGACGGCGAGGTTGGCAGTCTCGGCGTGGGCTTCATCAGCACCGCGATCTTCGGCGTGCTGCCGCAGGTGATCCGCGGATTTCGGCGTGCCCGTCCGGGCGTGACGCTGACGCTGCGCGAGGCCACCAGCGATCAGATGCCCGGCAAGATCAGGAGCGGCGAACTGGACGTGGGCATCATGCTGCCCGGGCCCGACGACAATGAAATCAGCTACACGCCGCTGACCTGGGAACCGCTGGTCGCCGCGTTGCCGGCGCAGCGGCGCTGGCCGGCACGCGTGTCGCTTGCGGCGCTCGCCGCCGAATCCTTCCTGCTGTTTCCGCGCGACGCCGGCGCCGCGCTGTACGACGCCATCGTCGGCTTCTGCAAGCGCGCGGGCTTCACGCCGCGCATCGGCCAGGAAGCCATCCAGATGCAGACGATCGTGAGCCTGGTCGCCGCCGGGATGGGCGTCGCGCTGGTTCCTGCATCGCTGCACCACATGCGGCGCACGGGTGTGGTATATCGCCCATTGACGCAGAAAAGCCCCGCCGTTGAAATCGGCGTTGCCCATCGCACGCGCGACGACTCGCCGCTGGTGCGTGCATTTGTCGCAGAGGCGCGCGAGCGCTCACGCAAGCACACATGATCATCACTCATCCAGGATTCGATCCGGTTGCGCTGGGATTCGGCCCCTTCCACGTGGCCGGCATGACGCTCGGACCATTCGGCATCCGCTGGTACGGGCTGATGTACCTGGTCGCCTTCATGCTGGTGATCGTGCTCGGCAAGCTGCGCGCGCGGCAGAACATGCTGACGGGCTGGCGCGCGCTGGATGTCGACGACATGCTGTACTACGGCGTGTTCGGCACGATCGTCGGCGGGCGGCTCGGCTATGTGCTGTTCTACAAGCCGCTGTACTACTTCGCGCATCCCGCGGAGATCCTCGCGGTTTGGCAAGGCGGAATGAGCTTCCATGGCGGCTTCCTGGGCGTGCTGATCGCGATGTGGTTCTTTTCGCGTGCGCGTCACAAGCGCTGGCTCGAAGTGATGGATTTCGTCGCGCCGCTGGTGCCGCTGGGACTCGGGGCGGGGCGCTTGGGCAACTTCATCAACGGCGAACTGTGGGGCCGCCCGACGAATGGCAGCTGGGGCATGATCTTTCCGCACGTCGACAACCAGCCGCGCCACCCGTCCGAGCTCTACGAACTGGGGCTGGAAGGACTGCTGCTGTTCGCGATCCTGTGGACTTTCTCGCGGCGGCCGCGCCCGATGGGGGCCGTCTCCGGGCTGTTCCTGATCGGATACGGCTGCGCGCGCTTTACCGCCGAGTTTGCGCGCGAGCCCGACGATTTCCTCGGATACCTTGCGTTCAACTTGACGATGGGGCAGTGGCTGTCGCTGCCGATGATCATCGCCGGCGCGCTGCTGATGGCGTGGGCCTACCAGCGTGCCGGGCGCGCGCAGCCGACCATCATCGACCGGCTCAAGTAGCGGACGTAGACGGTTCGCAACTGATGCCGGCGCGCGCGACGGACCACTTCGGGCACGTCGGCAACGGTAACGTCAGGCGTGTCGCCGTGCCCGCACCTGCGCATAGCGCTCGTTGGTGTTGATCGGGAGCAGCAACAGCGCGACCGCGAAGACGTCGGAAATGATGCCGGGCATGATGAACAGCATGCCGGCAAGGACCTTGCGGCCACTGTCGACGAGTCCACGGAACAGCGGCTGCTCGCCATGCAGCGCGGCAACCGTCCGCGCGCGGAAAGCACCGCGCTCGGCGCGCAGCAGCGAGAACCCGGCGCCTGTCGAGGCTGCAAGCCACGCCCACAACGGCACCCCTGACCAGTACGCGAAGCGCACACTGACGTAAAGGTCGAGCAGCGGGAAACCGACTAGAATCGAGAATACGAAAAAGCGCATGAACACTCCTTGACGGGTTCGCCGATCTTGATCCTGTCCACGCTGCCTGACCACGACAGCGCGGTGCGCGTCGCGCAGGCACTGGTCAGCGCGCGATTGGCGGCGTGTGTCAGCATCGGCGCGCCGGTCGACTCAATTTATCACTGGCGCGGCAAAGTCGAAACAGCAAAAGAAGTGCCCGTGGTGATCAAGACGTGCCACGAGCACTACGTCGAGGTCGAAAATGCGATTCGCGCCGCACATCCTTATGAAATTCCGGAGATCGTTGCCGTTACCATCACCGATGGATACAAGCCCTATCTCGACTGGATCGACACCGAGACCGCGCCGGCCCCGTGACGCGCGGAGCGCGGTGCGCACGATCGCCTGCCTGGCCGCAGCGTCGGCGCTGGCGAGCGGCGCCGGCGCGGTCGAACTGCTGCCGCCGCACGAGGCGTTTGCACTGTCCGCGCGCACGGTCGATGCGCGCACGCTGGAAGTTCGCTTCGACGTGGCCCAAGGCTATTACCTGTACCGCGAAAAACTCAGGTTCGCCGTCCTCCCGCCGGCGATGCTGGCGGGGACGGCGGTCCTGCCGTCCGGCATGGTCAAGCACGACGAGTTTTTCGGTGACATGGAGACGTACCGTGGCACCGTCGACGTACGTCTGGATACGGTCGCGCCAGCGGGGCAGGCGATCACGCTGGTGGCCGAATCACAGGGCTGCGCCGACGCGGGCGTTTGCTTTCCACCGCAACGGCAGACGCTGACGCTGCCGCTGCCAGTGAGTCCAGGCACGCCCTCGCCGTGGGTGGCCGCGCCGATCGGGCGCCCGGCCTGGCTGAAATGAAACCTACAGTAAGCACCCACTTCTCACGGCTATGGGCGCACAAGGGCGTGCGGGTCGCGCTGCTGGTTTTGGCAGTTTGCGCCGCCGGAGCGGGCGCGGGACGCCTTACCGGCGAGTTCTTCTTCAAGCCCACCCCGGCGCCGTCCGCGGCCGCGACGTTGTATGCGGTAACGCTGCCAGACCTCGCCGGTGTGCCACAATCGTTGCAACAGTGGCGCGGCAAGGTGATGGTGGTGAATTTCTGGGCAACCTGGTGCGTTCCCTGTCGCGAAGAAATGCCTGCGCTCGTCGCGCTGCAGTCCAGATTCGGAACGAAAGGGCTTCAAATTGTCGGCATCGGTATTGATGATGCCGCTAAAATGCGCCAATTCACACGATCCATAGGCTTGAATTATCCTGCGCTCGATGGTGGATATGGCGCGCTGGAGCTGTCACGCCTGCTGGGTAATACGGCGATGGCGTTACCCTATACGGTTGTGGTCGACCGCGGGGGCAAGGTCGTCGCGCAGCAGCTGGGCCCGTTCACGACCGCACAGTTAGACGATCTCGCAACGCAACTCCTCTGAATGCGATGTAACGTATGCGATAATGCATGATCTTGTTCGCATCCGACCTCATGCCATCGCGATCCGCTCTTTTTTACCCATGTCGCCTGTCGACGACAACCAAGGTCGATGCGATCGCTCATTGCGCGTCGCAATGCGACTGACAGCATGGACCTGCGCAAGCTGAAAACGCTGATCGAGCTGGTCGAGTCCTCCGGCATCGCCGAACTCGAAATCGAGGAGGGTGAGGAACGCGTGCGCATCACGCGCGCCGTGGCTCCGCCGCCTGCGCCCGCTACGATGATGGCCACCGTTGCGCCACCCATGCATACGATCGCCGTTCCCGGCGCCGAAGCGCCGGCGTCGCCCACGCCGCAGGGCAACGTCGTGAAGAGTCCGATGGTCGGCACGTTCTATCGCTCGGCGTCGCCGGGCGCGGCGCCGTTCGTCGAGATCGGCGACACGATCAAGGAAGGCGATCCGCTGTGCATCGTCGAAGCGATGAAGCTGATGAATGAGATCGAGTCGGACAAGTCTGGCGTGATCAAGGCCATCCTGTGCGAAAACGGCCAAGCCGTCGAATTCGGGCAGCCGCTGTTCGTCATCGGCTGACCTGCCCCGCCACGCCTGATCGTCGCACCCCGTTCACGCGCGCGATACATTTGCGCCCTTCCTGAAGCGCTTCCCTCTTGGCCACCCGCAAACCGTCCGCGCTGTTCGACAAGATCCTGATCGCCAACCGTGGCGAAATCGCACTGCGCATCCAGCGCGCGTGCCGCGAACTCGGCATCAAGACGGTGGTCGTGCATTCGGAAGCCGACAGTGAAGCGAAATACGTGCGGTTGGCAGACGAATCGGTGTGCATCGGGCCACCGCCGTCGGCGCAGAGCTACCTCAACATCCCGGCGATCATCGCCGCGGCGGAAGTGACCGATGCGCAGGCGATCCATCCGGGCTACGGTTTCCTGTCCGAAAACGCCGATTTCGCCGAAAAGGTCGAGAAATCCGGTTTCGTGTTCATCGGTCCGCGGCCCGACACGATCAGGCTGATGGGGGACAAGGTCAGCGCGAAGGCGGCGATGGCCAAGAGCGGCGTGCCGTGCGTGCCGGGGTCGGAAGGCGCACTGCCGGAAAAGCCGCAGGAAATCCTGGCGATCGCGCGCGAGGTCGGATACCCGGTGATCATCAAGGCTTCCGGCGGCGGCGGAGGCCGCGGAATGCGCGTCGTGCACACCGAGGCGGCGCTGTTGTCCGCGGTGAACCTGACGCGCGCCGAGGCGCAGGCCGCGTTCGGCAATCCGATGGTCTACATGGAGAAGTTCCTGATCAATCCGCGGCACATCGAGATCCAGGTGCTGGCGGACGAATTCAAGAATGCCGTGTGGCTCGGCGAGCGCGACTGTTCGATGCAGCGGCGCCACCAGAAGATCATCGAGGAGGCGCCGGCACCGGGCATCAACCCGCGGGTGCTGACGCGCATCGGCGATCGCTGCGCCGAGGCCTGCCGCAAGATCGGCTACCGTGGCGCGGGCACGTTCGAGTTCCTGTACGAGGAAGAAGAGTTTTACTTCATCGAGATGAACACGCGCATCCAGGTCGAGCACCCGGTGACCGAGCTCATCACCGGCATCGACCTGGTGCAGCAGCAGATCCGCGTGGCCGCGGGCGAGAAGCTCGCGTTTCGCCAGCGCGACATCGTCAAGCGCGGGCACGCGATCGAATGCCGGATCAACGCCGAGGATCCGTACTCGTTCGTGCCGTCCCCGGGGCGCATCACGTCGTATCACGCGCCCGGCGGACCGGGCATACGCATCGACTCGCACATCTACCAGAACTATTTCGTGCCGCCCAACTACGACTCGATGATCGGCAAGGTGATCGCGTACGGCGATACCCGTGCGCACGCGATCGCGCGGATGCGCATCGCGCTGTCGGAAATGGTGCTCGAAGGCATCAAGACCAACATTCCGCTGCACCAGGAGCTGCTGCTCGACGCCTCCTTCCTGCGTGGCGGCACATCGATCCATTTCCTCGAGGAGCGCCTCGCCAAGCGCAAGCTCGGCGGATGACCGTCGCGGCGCCAGTCACGTCGGCGGCGCCGGCATCGCCGGCGGGATTTGCAGCGCTGCGCCTTGTTGTCGACGCGAGCGACGCCGAACGCTGGGCCGATGCGCTGCTCGCCTGCGGTGCGCTGTCGGTTGACCTGTCCGACCCGTGCGCAGACACGCCTGCGGAGACGCCGCTGTATGGCGAACCGGGCGCGGACAGCGAAGCGGCGTGGCCACGTGCGCGCATCGAAGCGTTGTTTGCCGCGGACGCCGACGCGATGGCCCTGTTGGGCGAAGCCGCAGAATGGCTCGACGCGGTCGTGCCGGAGTGCGAACTGCACCGCGTGGCCGCGCAGGACTGGGTGCGCGAAACGCAGCGCCAGTTCACGCCGATCGAAGTGACGGCAGGCTTCTACATCGTTCCGTCGTGGTGCAAGCCTCCCGCGGGCGCCACGCTCACCGTGACGCTCGATCCCGGACTGGCGTTCGGCACCGGCACGCATCCGACCACGTTGCTGTGCCTGCGCTGGATGCACCAGCAACGCGTAGGAGGTGCGCGCCTGCTCGACTACGGATGCGGATCGGGAATCCTCGCGATCGCAGCGTCGAAGCTCGGGGCGGCGTTCGTGCGCGGCGTCGACGTCGATCCGCAGGCCATCGTTGCGAGCAACGACAACGCGCGCAGCAATGGTGTGGCGGCGGGCGACTTCTCGCTGCCGGATGCGCTCGACGCCAACCGTTTCGACATCGTGATCTCCAATATCCTTGCCAACCCGCTGATCGTGCTCGCGCCGGTGCTGGCGTCGTGCGTGCGCGGCGGCGGCCGCATCGCGCTCTGCGGCATCCTCGAAACGCAGCAGGACGCGGTGCGCGACGCCTATGCGCCGTGGTTTACACTCGCGCCGTGGCGTAGTGCCGACGGGTGGGTGTTGCTGCACGGACAACGGCATGGCCCGCCGACACCCGGACGGAGTGACGCCGGCGATTCGCGATGACCGAAGAAAAATATACTCGCTGCCCTTCGTGCAAGACAGTGTTCCGCGTCACTGACGCGCAGCTCGCTTTGCGCGATGGCATGGTGCGTTGCGGCCACTGCCACACGATCTTCGACGGACCTGAAGCGATGATTTCGCTGGCGCCGGCAGCAGCGGGTGACGAAAACGTCAACGACGAAGCGCTGCTCGGACCACCGACCGTTACATTGCGCAGTTCGCGCGCACTCGAGCCGGCACCCCAGGAGCGTGGCGAGCCATCGGTGCAGATCGAACCGCGCCTGATGCAGGACGAGCACGACGCCGAGCCAGTGTTTGCCTCGACCGAGACTGCCATTGTCGATGAAGACGCAGACGACGAAGCGCCCCGCGTCGACTATGCGAACCGCTTCGCGTGGGACAAACCGAAAGTGCAGAAGCCGCGGCGCCCGTTGCTTTATGCGAGTGCCTGCGTGCTGCTGGTGCTGCTGCTGGCGGTCCAGGTTCTGTATCATTTCCGCGACGCGATCGCGGCGCATTGGCCGGCGACGCGCCCGGCGCTGGCGGGAATGTGCGCGACGCTGGGCTGCAGCGTGCTTCCGCTGCGCGATGTCGGCGCATTGTCAATCGATGCCTCCGACCTGCAGGTCGATCCTGCGCACAAGGGGCTGCTGATCCTGACTGCGACCGTGCGCAACCGCGCGGCCTACACGTTGGCCTATCCGCATCTTGAGCTGACGCTGACCGACGGCCAGGACCAGGTGGTCGTCCGTCGGGCCTTTCCCCCCGCCGAATACCTGGGGGGCACGGTCGACGTCAGGAGCGGACTTGCCGGCAACGGCGAAGCGGCGTTGAAATTGTTCATCGACGCCAGCGCGACGACGCAGGCGGGCTATCGGCTGTACCTGTTCTATCCCTGATCGTTTTGGGCTGGCGGCGCACCGCCGGCCCGTCGACAGGTACGCGGCTGGTGCTGTCATCCTCGCGAAAGCGAAGGTCCAATGACTCAGGTCGTGAATATCTCGACGTCACGGAAACGACGCTGGGTTCCCGCATTCGCGGGAATGACGAGGGGGACGACGCCGGGTTCGCGCGTTCGCGCCGCAATATCGCATTGTTGGCCGCACTCAATTGGCGCACACTCGCGATGCAATCGCACGAACGTGGTGCAACGCATCGGCGGGCCAATCGTTTTATTTTATATATTTAAATAAGTTCAATGGGTTGCGCGGTCGCCTCGATGGCACGTTTCTGGCTAATGCTATGGTCAATGGCGCATCGGCGCCGCCTGGCATGCACCATCGTGGATCGACTCAAGCGTGCATACCGTGTCGCCGCTGAACACCATCGCGTTTCCCGCTTCATCATCTTCCCGCCACTTCCAGGAGCTTTTGCATGACCACCGGTGCCGACGTACTCAAGCTGATCAAGGACAAAGAGGTCAAATTCGTGGACCTGCGCTTCACCGACACGCGCGGCAAGGAGCAGCACGTTTCGGTACCCTCGAAGATGTTCGACGCGGAGAAGTTCACCGATGGACATGCGTTCGACGGCTCGTCGATCGCGGGATGGAAGGGCATCCAGGCGTCGGACATGCTGTTGATGCCCGATCCGACGACGGCCAACCTCGATCCGTTCATGGACGAGACCACGCTGCTGCTGACCTGCGACGTCATCGAGCCCACCGACGGCAAGGGTTATGAGCGCGATCCGCGCTCGCTCGCGCGGCGCGCCGAGTCCTATCTCAAGTCCACCGGCCTTGGCGATGTCGCCTATTTCGGCCCCGAGCCCGAATTCTTCGTGTTCGACGCAGTCGAGTTCAAGGTCGACATGTCGGGCAGTTATTGCAAGGTGTTCTCCAACGAGGCCGCGTGGTCGACCGCGGACAAGTTCGACGGCGGCAACATGGGACACCGGCCGACCGTCAAGGGCGGCTATTTCCCGGTGCCCCCGGTGGACCAGCTGCAGGACATCCGCTCCGCGATGTGCCTCGCGCTCGAGGAAATGGGCGTCGTCGTCGAGGTCCATCACCACGAGGTGGCGAACGCCGGACAATGCGAGATCGGCACCAAGTTCGCGCCGCTGGTGCAGCGCGCCGATTGGCTGCAGATCCTCAAGTACGTGGTGCACAACACCGCCCACGCATATGGCAAGACGGCGACGTTCATGCCGAAGCCGATCGTCGGCGACAACGGTTCCGGCATGCACGTGCACCAGTCGGTGTGGAAGGACGGCAAGAACCTGTTCTCGGGCGACGGTTACTCCGGGCTCTCGGAGTTCGCACTGCACTACATCGGCGGCATCATCAAGCATGCGCGCGCGCTCAATGCCATCACCAATCCAGGCACCAATTCCTACAAGCGGCTGGTACCGGGCTTCGAGGCGCCGGTCAAGCTCGCGTACTCGGCGCGGAACCGTTCGGCGTCGATCCGCATTCCGTATGTGTCGAACCCCAAGGGCCGCCGCATCGAGGTACGCTTTCCCGATCCGACTTGCAATCCGTATCTCGGCTTTTCGGCGATGCTGATGGCGGGGCTCGACGGTGTGCAGAACAAGATTCACCCGGGCGACCCGGCAGACAAGAACTTGTACGACCTGCCGCCCGAAGAGGACAAGAAGATCCCGACGGTCTGCAGCTCGCTCGAACAGGCGCTGGAATACCTGGACAACGACCGCGCATTCCTGACGCGCGGCGGCGTGTTCACCGACGACATGCTCGACGCGTACATCGAGCTGAAGCAGGAAGAGGTCACGCGTTTCCGCATGACGACGCATCCGGTTGAGTACGAAATGTATTACTCGCTGTAGGCGTGGCGGGTGCTGCGGACGTTGCAGGTGGAGGCAGGGGAAGCGCTGGCGTGTGCGCCCCTTTTGCTTCCATGTCGTCCCACGGTTACACTGGTCCGCTATGTCCGCCTGGCGCAGGTTTCCCGAGTCTCATCGAGGCATGCCGATCGCCGCGTGCGTGCTGGCGCTGTGCAGCGCACAGGCCGTTGCGGCAACGCTCGCGGACCGTGCGCGCGAATCTGGCTGCACGACCAAGCCCGCGGCCATTTCCAGCGCGCTGTACAAGTGCCAGACGGGCAACGGCGCGGAAGCTTTCTTCAACGTGCCGGACGGGCGTAGTGAATCAGCCCCGGTGGCGAAGAGCGCTGCCACGCCGTCGGGTTTCCCGAGGGTGGACAGCGATACGCAGAAGTCGCGCGACGAGATGCGGCGCAAGGTGCTCGGCGACGAGCTCGCTGCCGAGGACAAGCTGCTTGCCGATGCGCGCAGCGAATACGGCAACGGCGCGCCGTCGCCGCTTCCTGAGGAACGCGCCGACGCCGAGCGTTACCGCCAGCGCATTGAGCGGCTGCGCCAGAGCGTGCAGCTGCACGAGCGCAACGTGGACGCGCTCAAGAAGGAACTCGGGCGCTGATCTGCGCGCCGGTGCAGCGCCGGTTCTCGCGCAGGCGCGTTGCCGTCTGCGCCGCGTGCGAGCGTCGTGCAACCTTGCGTATCCAACGTGTGTCCGGTGAGCTTCCACCCGCCGTTTCGCGTGCGCGCCGACAGCGGAGCCGACGACTTCGCCGGCCTCGAACTGCTGACGACTTCGGTGCTGCTGCTCGACGAGCGCGGGGCCATTGTGTACGGCAATCCCGCCGCCGAGAACCTGTTCGAGGTCTCGCGCAGCAAGCTGACCGGACAGACGACCCGCGAACTGTTCGGCGAATCGCCGGCACTCGAGGCGGGGATCGCGCGCGCGCAACGCAGCGGTGCCGCGTACACCGAGCAGGAGCTCGAGCTATGCGTGCACGGCAAGCGCAAGCTGCACCTGACCTGCACGATCTCGCCGCTCGACCTCGCGGACATCGCGCTGCTGGTCGAACTGCGCCACATCGACCAGCAGCTCAAGATCGCGCGTGAGGAGCGCCTCAACGAACAGCAGCAGGCCAATCGCGAGCTGATCCGCAACCTGGCGCACGAGATCAAGAATCCGCTCGGCGGCATCCGCGGCGCCGCGCAATTGCTCGAGCACGAATTGCCGCGGCCGCAGCTATGCGAATACACGCAGGTGATCATCGGCGAAGCCGATCGCCTGCAATCGCTGGTCAATCGACTGCTGACGCCGCACCGGGTGCCGCAGTTCCGCCGCATCAACGTGCACCAGGTGCTGGTGCGCGTGAAGGGCGTGGTGCAGGCCGAATTCCCGGCGATTGCCGTCGACTGTGACTTCGACACGTCGCTGCCCGAGTTCGATGCCGATGCCGAGCAGCTGACGCAAGCGGTGCTCAACATCATGCGCAATGCGGCGCAGGTGCTGAACGGCACGACGGCGGGGCCAAAGATCACGTTGACGACGCGCATCGCGCGCTACGTGACGCTGGCCAAGAAACGTCATCCACTGGCGGTGGCGATCACCGTGCACGACAACGGGCCGGGTGTGCCTGCCGAGATCCGCGAGCGCATCTTCTTTCCGCTGGTATCCGGACGCGAAGGTGGCAGCGGTCTCGGCCTCACCATCGCGCAGACGTTCGTCGCGCAGCATGGCGGCACCATCGAATGCGACAGCATTTCGGGCTCGACGCGCTTCAAGATCCTCATGCCGCTCAACCACGCGCGGGCCGAAACATGAGCGGCGAGACCACCGTCTACAGTTACGACCACGAGTCGCCGCGCGGCGCGCCTGCGGCGCGCGAGGTGTGGATCGTCGACGACGACCGCTCGATCCGCTGGGTGCTGGAGAAGGCGCTCGCGCGCGAAGGCATCGAATTCCGCAGCTTCTCGTCGGCGTTCGAGGTGCTGCAGGCACTCAACGTCAGCACGCCGCAGGTGCTGGTATCGGACATTCGCATGCCGGGCGATTCGGGGATCACGCTGCTCGGCGCGATCAAGGAACGTCATCCGCACGTGCCGGTGATCATCATGACCGCGTATTCGGACCTGGAGAGCGCCGTACAGTCGTTCCAGGGGGGCGCGTTCGAAT
>JBDTJK010000098.1:0-2523 GCA_039935875.1 Casimicrobiaceae bacterium | reverse complement strand
GACTCATCTCGGCGGGCATCTTCGCGTTCACGCTGTCGTGGAACGAATTCATCTACGCGCTGACGTTCATTTCGTCGTCGGAAGTGAAGACGGTCCCGATCGGCGTCGTCACCGAGCTGGTCGAGGGTGATGTCTATCACTGGGGCTCGCTGATGGCCGGCGCGCTGCTTGGCTCGCTGCCGGTGGCCGTGCTGTATTCGTTTTTCGTCGAGTACTACGTCTCGGGACTGACCGGCGGCGTCAAGGAATGAGGTGACGCTGCCGTCCGACCTGAGCGGTGCGGCTTGCAATCCGTGCGAACGCCCCTAACTGACGAGGCGGCACACCGGCTGGCTGAAAATGGCATGCGCCGCAGCGGTGCGTTAAAATAGCGCCATTCGACGTCAGCGGGAGTCACCCATGAGCACCCAGGAAACCATCAAGGAACAGGTCAGCGGCAATCGTGTCGTGCTGTACATGAAGGGCACGCCGCAGGCGCCGCAATGCGGCTTCTCCGCGACCGCGACCGAAATCCTCAAGCGCTGCGGCGTTCCGGAGTTCTTCTCGGTCAACGTGCTGGAGAATGCCGAGATCCGCAACGGCATCAAGGAATTCGCCAACTGGCCGACCATTCCGCAGCTCTACGTCAACGGCGAGTTCGTCGGCGGTTGCGACATCATGCGCGAGATGTACCAGAGCGGCGAGTTGCAGCAGTTGCTGAATCAGCAGCCGGCCTGACGTCAAGGCCGCCGGGTTCCCGCTTGCGCGGGAATGACGGCCGGAGGTATCGGCTCGCGCGGGATTGACGGTTGAGGCCAGGTGCGCGCGCGAAAGATCGGGCCACGACCCTGGGTTCCCGCTTGCGCGGGAATGACATCCTGGGTCAGGTGCGCGCGCGCATGATGCGCCGCACCCCGGGCATCCGCTTCAGCCCGCGCATCACTTGGGCCAGGTGACGGCGGTCGCGCACCTGCAGCCCGAAGAACATCGCCAGCACGTCACTGCCGTCGGGACGCTCGACCGACACCGTGTCGATGTTGGCGTCGGCGTCGTTGATCAACGTTGCGATATCAGCCAGCAGTCCTCGCCGATCCGACACCAGCAGGCGCACACCGGCGTCGAACACACCTGCCACGTCCGGCGCCCATTCGACGTCGACCAGTTCGGCTGCATCGACCCGTTGTTTCTTCAGTGCGGCGCAGTCGCGCAAGTGCACGACGAGACCCTGGCCCTTGCGGAATTGCGCGATGATCGCGTCCCCTGGCACCGGGCGGCAGCACTTCGCATACTGGATCGCGACACCTTCGACGCCGCGCAGCGTCAGTGCGGCCTTCACCGGCAGCGGTGCCAGGTTGGTGCCCACGGCCCCCGCGCCATCGTCCTGGCGCGCGCTGCGCGTCAGCGCCTGGGCAACGACGAACGGCAGCCGCTTGCCGACGCCGATGTCGGCGAGGATCTCCAGCTGGCTCTTCGTGCCGTATTCCTTGGCGAGCGCCTCCCAGCATTCCCACGCAATCGCGTCGGGCTCGACCTTGAATGTAGCCAACGCCTGCGACAACAGCCGTTCGCCGAGCGCCGCCGACTCCTGCTGCTGCATGTTCTTCAGGAAGTGGCGGATCCGCGAACGTGCCTTGCCAGTGGCCACGAATGTCAGCCATGACGGATTCGGCCGCGCGGTGGGCGCGGTCAAGATCTCGACGTGGTCGCCATTCTTGAGCTCGGTACGCAGCGGCACGATCTCGTAGTTGATCCGCGCGGCGATGCTGTGGTGGCCGATGTCGGTGTGCACGCCGTACGCGAAGTCGACGGCGGTGGCGCCGCGCGGCAACGCCATGATCTTGCCCTTCGGTGTGAACACGTAGATTTCGTCGGGGAACAGGTCACCCTTCACGTGCTCCAGGAATTCGCGGGGGTCGCGCGACTCGGACTGGATCTCGAGCAGGCTCTGCAGCCAGCGATGCGTTTCGCGCTGCGCTTCCTCGAGGTCGAGCGCGCCGCCGGTGCGGTACAGCCAGTGCGCGGCGACGCCGGTTTCGGCGACGCGATGCATGTCGTGCGTGCGCACCTGCGATTCGAGCGGCGTGCCGAACGGACCGAACAGCGTCGTATGCAGCGACTGGTAGCCGTTGGCCTTCGGAATCGCGATGTAATCCTTGAACTTGCCCGGAATCGGCTTGTACTTCTCGTGCAGCACGCCGAGCGCGGTGTAGCACGTCGACTTGTGCGCGACCAGCACCCGCACCCCGTAGATGTCGAACACCTGCGAGAACGAGTAGTGCTTCTCCTTCATCTTTCGATAGATCGAATAGACGGTCTTCTCGCGTCCGGTGACCGTGGCGATGATGTCGGCCTTGGCGAGCGCCTCGCGCATCGCCTCGAGCAGCCGGTTCATCACTTCGCGGCGATTGCCGCGCGCGGTCTTGATCGCGTGCGCCAGGATCCGGTAACGCATCGGATTGAGATGCTTGAACGAGAGGTCCTGCAGCTCGAGATAAAGCGCATTGAGGCCGAGGCGGTTGGCGATCGGCGCATAGATCTCGATCG